>CAZADJ010000121.1:0-6059 GCA_964483845.1 uncultured Actinomycetota bacterium
GAACCCTCAACGACGGGACCAGAACCCGCTGTGTTGCCAATTACACCACCCCCGACCGTGGTCCGACCGGGAACTCCCGTGGGGGTGCGCCGATCGGCCCCCCGAGGCTACCGATACGCCTCGCCCCACGCCAACCTCCACGGCCCCGAGCGGACGCGTCCCGAGGTCCACCCGCCGCCCCGCGCCGGCCCCGCCCGCAGGCCGTCCCCGACGCCGGTCAGCCCCCGTCGACCGCCGCCTCACGGGCGACCGGGATCGCCGCCCGGAGGCGCTCCAGCGACCGCTCACGGCCGATCAGCTCCAGCGACTCGAACAGCGGCGGTGACACGTGCGACCAGGTCACCGCGACACGGACCGGCTGGAAGACCTTCTTGGAGCCCATCCCGAGCTCGTCCTTGAGGCCGCGCAGCGTCGCCTCGATCGCCTCGGTCGTCCACTCGTCGAGCTCGGACAGGGACTCGGTCGCCGCCTCGAGCACCGCCGGAGCGGTCTCCTTCGCGAGCACCTTCTCGACCGCAGCCGGGTCGATGGTGAGGTCGTCACGGAGGAACGGCGGCGCGTAGTCCCGGACCTCGTCGAGGCGCTGCATGCGCTCCTGGACCAACGGCACGAGCGCACGGACGGTGGCGAGCTCCTCCTCGGTCGGCTCGCTGGAGACCAGCGCCTCCCCGTAGGTGCCGTCGAGGAACGGGATGAGACGCTCGACCAGCTCGTCGGCGTCCAGGCCGCGGATCCGCTCGCCGTTGAAGGCGGTCAGCTTGTCACGGTCGAACGCTCCGGCCGTCTTCCCGACGGCCTCGAGGTCGAACGCCTCGACCAGCTCCGCGACGGTGAGCCGCTCCCGACCGTCACCCGGCGACCAGCCGAGCAGCGCCAGGTAGTTCAGCAGCACCTCGGGGAGGTAGCCCTGACGGGCGAACTCCTGCACCGCCACCGAGCCGTGGCGCTTCGACAGCGGCTTGCGGTCGTCACCGACCACGAGCGGCAGATGCGCGAAGCGCTCCGGCGCGGCCCAGCCGGTTCCGCGGGCGGGAAGGCCGGCCTCGTCGAGGGCATCGTCGAGGACCCCGTCGCGCTCGAACGCCTCGTAGAGCAGCACCTGCCGCGGGGTGACCGAGAGGAGGTCCTCGCCGCGGCAGACGAGCGTGATCCCCTGGGCGACGTCGTCAGCGGCGTTCGCCAGGGGGTAGGTCGGGGCACCGTTCGCGCGCTCGATGACGAAGTCGGCGATGTCGGACCAGTCGAAGCTGACCTGGCCGCGCACCGCGTCGTCGACGGTGATCTCGCCCGTCGTCGGGGTCCGCATCCGGATCGACGGGGGATCGGTCTCGCCCGGTCGTGGCCCCGCGCGTAGCGGGCCCTTCAGCACCGGTGCGCGTCCCGCCTCACGCTCGCTCGTTCGCCACGCCTCCAGCTCCTCGGCGGTGGCGTGGTCCTCGTAGGCTGCCCCCGACGCCACGAGCCGGCGGACGAGCGCCCGGTGGAAGTCGCGTCGCTCCGACTGGACGTACGGCCCGTACCCGCCGCCGACCGCCGGCCCCTCGTCCCAGTCCAGCCCCGCCCACTCGAGGGCCGCGATCACCCCGCGCATCCCCTCGTCGGTCGCGCGCTGCTCGTCCGTGTCCTCGATGCGGAGGACGAACGCACCGCCGGCGGCGCGGGCGTGCAGCCAGTTGTAGAGCGCCGTGCGCAGGTTGCCGACGTGGAGCATCCCGCTCGGTGCGGGCGCGATGCGCATGCGTGGGGTGCTCATGGGTCCTCGTGGGTGGGAGGCCGGAGGTCCCCCGCGATGCTAGCGACGGACCCGGCTCCGTTAGCCTGCCCGGCCCACCCGGCGCCCGGCGCGCCCGACCGATCGGAGCCCAGGTGGCACAGCGCGAGATCGACATCGTCGAGCACGATCCGGCGTGGGGCGAGCGGTTCGCCGCGGAGCGTGAGCGGCTGCTCGACGCCGTCGATCGGGCCGGGGTCGCCGACGAGGTCGTCGCGGTCGAACACATCGGTTCGACCGCGGTCGCGGGCCTGGCCGCGAAACCGGTGGTCGACGTCATGATCGGGCTGCGTCGTTGGCCCGCCTCCGCGGCGTTCATCGCCGCCCTGGAGGACCTCGGCTACCACCACCGGGGCGAGGCGGAGATCGCCGGTCGCCACTACCTGACCGACGGTCCGTCGGGCGGTCACCGGACGCGGCAGATCCACGTCGTCGAGCACGGCTCGAGGTTCTGGGTCGAGCACCTCCTCTTCCGCGACCACCTCCGGCAGCACCCGGAGGACGCGCAGCGCTACGCGCAGGTCAAGCGGGAGGCTGCGCGGCGACACCCCCACGACGTGCTGAGCTACATGGACGCGAAGCACGGGGTGGTGCGCGCGATCCTGCGGCGCGCGCGTCGCGACGCCGGTCTCGACCGCATCCACATCGCGGCGGCCGACGGGTTCGACACCGATGCCGAGCGTTACGAGCGCGCCCGACCGGGCTATCCGGACGACGCGATCACCTGGTTGCTGGAGACCCTCGGCGCCGGGCCCGACGCGACGATCGCCGACCTGGGAGCCGGGACCGGCAAGCTCACCGGGGCCCTCGCCGAGGCGGCGCCGGCCACGATCGTCGCGGTCGAGCCGGTCGGTGCGATGCGGCGTCTGCTCACCGAGCGCCTGCCGGAGGTCGACGTGCTCGATGGCACCGCCGAGGACCTCCCGCTCCCCCGCGGCTCCGTCGACGCGCTCGCCGCCGGGCAGGCGTTCCACTGGTTCGAACCGTTCGCCGCGTTCACCGAGGCACACCGTGTCCTCCGCGAGGGCGGAGGCATCGGACTGATCTGGAACGTGCGCGACGAGTCCGTCGGGTGGATGGCGCGCTGGACCGAGATCGTGGCAACGGTCTCGGAGGGCGCGCCCCGAGAGCGCGTCGCCGCGTGGCGTGACGCCCTGGCCGCCACGGAGCTGTTCGACGGTCCCGAGACGCGCACGTTCCCGAACCCGCACCGCGTCGCCCGCGACCTGGTCGTTGACCGCGTCGCCTCGACGTCCTTCGTCGCGGCGCTGGACGACGAACCCCGGGAGGAGCTCCTGGACGAGTTCCGCGAGCTGCTCGACACCGATCCCGCCACCCGCGGCCGCGGCGAGGTCGTCGTCCCCTACCGAACCGAGGTCCACGTTTTGCACCGCGTGCCCTGATCGGGGACGGCTGCGGGCGCGAGCACCGCGATCGCGGCGCCGCCCGGGGGGCCGTCGGTGCCGGGCGGGCTAGAGGATCTCGCCCGGCGTGTACGCCGCGGCCTCGGGGTGCTCGTCGACGATCGCCTCGACCGCGGACACGAACACCGCGACCTGATCGCGCGCCGCGCCGGCCAGGTCCAGCGGCTCCGCGACGATCCCGTCGAGCTCGTCGGGCCCGAGCGGGAGCCGGTCGTCGGCCGCGATGCGGGCGAACAGGTCGTTGTCGTCGCGCACCCCCCCACGGAGGTCGCGCGCCACCGCGAGGGCGTGCTCCCGGATCGCCGCGTGCGCCTCCTCCCGCCCGAGGCCCTTCTTCACCGCGGCGACGAGCAGCTTGGTCGTCGCGAGGAACGGCAGCTCGCGTTCGAGCTCGGCCTCGATCGCCGTCTCGGAGACGGTGAGCTCCCCGAGGACGGTCAGGAAGGTCTCGAACAGCCCGTCCGCGGCGAGGAACGCTCCCGGCAGCGCGACGCGGCGCACCACGGAGCAGGCCACGTCGCCCTCGTTCCACTGCTCCCCCGAGAGCCCGGCGACCATCGCGAGGTGGCCGCGGAGCACGTCGACGAACCCGCTGATGCGCTCGGACGAGCGCGTGTTCATCTTGTGCGGCATCGCCGACGAACCGACCTGCGTCTCCGCGAACCCCTCGGAGACGAGTCCGTGGCCGGCCATCAGCCGGATCGACGTGGCCAGGTTGGACGGCCCGGCGGTGAGCTGCACGATCGCGGCGACGACGTCCAGGTCCAGCGATCGCGGGTAGACCTGTCCGACCGACGTCAGCACCTCCTCGAAACCGAGGTGGCGGGCGACGGCGAGCTCCAGCTCCTCGAGTCGCCCGGCGTCCCCGTCGAGCAGGTCGAGCTGGTCCTGCTGGGTGCCGACCGGTCCCTTGATGCCCCGCAGCGGGTAGCGAGCGATCAGCTCGTCCATCCGACGGAGGCCGGTCAACAGCTCCTGGCCGGCGTTCGCGAAGCGCTTCCCGAGCGTCGTGACCTGCGCAGGCACGTTGTGCGAGCGGCCGACGACGACCGTGAGCTCGTGCTCGGCGGCCCGCTCCGCCAGGCGCGCCAGGGCCGCGATCGCGCGGTCACGCAGGATCTCGAGGCCCCGGCGGACCTGCAGCTGTTCGACGTTCTCGGTCAGATCGCGGGAGGTCATCCCCTTGTGTGCGTGCTCGACCCCCGCCAGCGCGCTGAACTCCTCGAGGCGCGCCTTCACGTCGTGGCGGATCCGGCGTTCGCGCGCAGCGATCGAGTCGAGGTCGATCTCCTCGACGACCGCCTCGTACGCGGCGACCGCCTCCTCGGGGACGTCGACGCCGAGGTCGCGCTGGGCGCGCATCACCGCGATCCACAGCCGCCGCTCCTCGGCGACCTTCCCGCGCGGCGACCAGGTCGCGCGCATCGTCGGGCTCGCGTAGCGGTCGGCGAGCACGTCGGGGATCACCTCGTCGCTCACCGTCGGGCCACCGCCCGGACCTCCCGTTCCCGCCGCTGCGCTGATGGTGCGGGGTGCGTCAAGACGCGTCCTCCTCGGGTTCGAGCCGGAAGCCGACCTCGAGCACGACCTGGAAGTGCTGCGCCTCCCCGTCCTTGATCCAGCCGCGGATCTCCTTGACCTCGAACCAGTCGAGGTTCCGCATCGTCTCGGACGCACGGTGGATCGCCCGCTTGACGGCGTCGTCGACGCCGTCCTCGCTGGACCCCACCAACTGGACCTTCTTGTAGACGTTGCTCACGGTTGCTCCTGGTGACCGCTGTGCGTGGGACGGTAGTCGAGGCCGGCTGCACCGGGCGCGGCGGCGCCACCATCGCCGGTCCCCGCTCAGCGCTCCTCGACGGGGTTCTCGAGGACCCCGACGCCGTCGATCTCGACCCGGACCGTCTGACCGATCTCCAGGGGTCCGACCCCGGCCGGCGTGCCGGTCAGCACGACGTCGCCCGGGAGGAGCGTCATCACCTGCGAGACGTACGCCACGAGCGTGGCGACGTCGAAGACGAGGTCCGCGGTGTTCCCGTCCTGCCGCAGCTCACCATCGACGTACGTGCGCACCGAGACCGCCGTCGGGTCGACGTCGGTCGCGATCGCCGGCCCCAGCGGGCAGAACGTGTCGAAGCCCTTCGCCCGCGTCCACTGGCCGTCGTGTCGCTGGAGGTCGCGCGCGGTGACGTCGTTGGCGCAGGTGAAACCGTAGATCGCCTTCACGGCGTCCGCGGGTTCGACCTGCGAGACGAGACGGCCGATCACCACGGCGAGCTCGCCCTCGTGGTGCACGTTCCCGCTGGCGTCGGTCGGGTACCGGATCGCCTCGAACGGCCCGATCACCGCGGTCGACGGCTTCAGGAACAGCAGCGGCTCGTCGGGGACCTCGCCGCCGAGCTCGGCGGCGTGGTCGCGGTAGTTGCGTCCGACGCAGACCACCTTGCTCGGGAGCACGGGGGCGAGCAGGCGCGCATCGTCGAGGGCGACCTGCCGCCCGGTGCGACGGTGGTGGGTGAACGGATGGGGCTCTATCACGGTGATCTCGCCGCCCTCGACCACGCCGTAGGACGGTGTGTCCACCTCGGGTTCACCGAACCGGACGATCCTCGTCATCCGCGCCTCCTCCGGCCGATCGCCGGCTCGGGCACGCACCGTCGTCCGCACGGTGTCCGGAAGACCTCGCGCGCAGCCCCGACGGCGGTGAGCCGAACCGAGGACGGACCGTAGCGTGGGTAGGTGACGGGAAGCACGTCCCACGGTGCCTCGCCGGCACCGTGGCCCCTCACAGGAGGAAGTCACCATGGATCTGCTCTACATCCTGATCGCCATCCTCGGTATCGCGCTCGTGATCGGAGGGATCA
>CAZADJ010000121.1:6159-8284 GCA_964483845.1 uncultured Actinomycetota bacterium
CTGCTCTACATCCTGATCGCCATCCTCGGTATCGCGCTCGTGATCGGAGGGATCATGCGCATCGTCGCCGGCGCCGTCGTCGCCGGTGTCGTGATGCTCGTCCTCGGGCTCCTCATCACCCCGAGCGGGTTCGTGTTCGGCGTGAGCGTGCCGGCGCTCTCCCTGTTCTGACCCTCGGGGACGCTCCTGACCGTTCTGGACGCCCGAGACCCTCCTGAGCCGCGGACACGGTCCTGGACGTCGTGGACCCGATCACCGACGTGCGGGCGGTGACGCTGCACGGCCCGCTCAGGACGAGGTGATCACGTGGGTGTAGGCGTCGGCGAGCGCGAGCCACGACGCCTCGACAACGTTGGCGTGCACGCCGACCGTGTCCCAGCTGCGCTCCCCGTCGGTCGTCGTCACGAGGACGCGTGTCACCGCATCGGTCCCCTGGGTCCGCTCGAGGATGCGCACCTTGTAGTCGGCGAGGTGGACGCGGTCCAGCCGCGGCCAGGTGCCGTTCACCGCGCTGCGGAACGCGCGGTCGAGCGCGTCCACGGGTCCGTTGCCCTCGCCCGCGCCCATGCGCCGCTCGCCGCCGACGTCCACGGAGACGACCGCCTCGGCCGACGCGTCACCCGGCAGGCCCCCGCCGACGGTGACGCGGAAGTGGTCGACGTGGAACGGTTCCTCCTCGAGGTCGCCCGTCATCCGTCGCAACAGCAGCTCGAACGACGCGTCGGCCGCGTCGTAGGACCAGCCCTCGTGCTCGCGCTGCTTGACCGCGTCGAGGACGCGCCCGACGGTCTCCTCGTCGGGCTCCAGCCCGGCCCGTTCCGCGCGCATCCGGATCGTGGCGCGACCGGCGAGGTCCGACACCAGCATCCGCTGCTCGTTGCCGACCCCGGCCGGATCGATGTGCTGGTACATGTCGGCCGCCTTCGCCAAGGCGGACGCGTGCAGCCCCGCCTTGTGCGCGAACGCGCCGGAGCCGACGTACGGCTGGGCCGACGGCGGCGCCTGGTTGCAGACCTCGGCGACGGCGTGGGCGACGTGGGTGAGCTGTGCCATGCGCTCGGGCGGGACCAGCTCCAACCCCCGCTTCATCTGCAGGTCGGCCATCACCGTGAACAGGTTCGCGTTGCCGCAGCGCTCACCCAGCCCGTTCGCGGTGCCCTGCACGTGCGTCGCCCCCGCCTGGACGCCGAGGAGCGAGTTGGCGACCGCGCAGCCGCCGTCGTCGTGGAAGTGCACCCCGACGTCGCACGGCAGCGTCGCGACCAGGTCGAGCACGACGGCGGCGGCGTCCCACGGCATCGTGCCGCCGTTGGTGTCACAGAGCACGACGCACTCCGCGCCGGCCTCCGCCGCGGCCACGACGACGTCGCGCGCGTACCCGCGGTCCCGGGCGTACCCGTCGAAGAAGTGCTCCGCGTCGAAGAACACGCGCCGACCCTCGGCGACCAGGTAGGAGACCGAGTCCGAGACCATCGCGAGGTTGTGCTCGCGGGGGATCCCCAGGGCCTCGTCGACGTGGTAGCCCCAGGACTTGCCGACGAGGCAGACCACAGGGGTCTCGGCCGCGAGCAGGGCGTCGAGGTTCGGATCGTCCTCCACGGACTTCGACGGATGGCGGGTCGCCCCGAAGGCGGTCAGGACCGCGTGCTCGAGCTCGAGCTCACCGGCCGCCGCCCGGGCGAAGAACTCCGTGTCCTTCGGGTTCGCACCGGGCCAGCCGCCCTCGATGAAGTGGACGCCGATCTCGTCCATCCGGCGCGCGACCGTCAGCTTGTCCACGACGGAGAGGTTGACTCCCTCGCGTTGGGTGCCGTCACGCAGGGTCGTGTCGTACAGGACCGGGGTGCTCGTCGACTCGCTCACGTTCGTCCTCGGTTCGTCTCGCGTCCGGGACGCCGGAGCTGCGTGTCGGCCCGCCACCGGGCCGCTCCCGCAGCCCGGCGCACATGGGGCTACGGGAGGCGGTCGATGATGATGGTGCGGATGATGCCCACCCGCGCGGCGGCGTGACCGACGGTGGTGTCCGTCGACGTCCCGCGCGTGGTGCTCACTGGTGCTCTCCCGGGTCGGTGTGCGACCGGCGCACACTGTGCCACCGTGACGGCCCGGCGTCCAACGGTCGCAC
>CAZADJ010000122.1:0-8265 GCA_964483845.1 uncultured Actinomycetota bacterium
TCCTGCTTGTAGCCGATCGTCTCGACGGTGACGATCCCGCGGTCGGGCTTGGAGCGTGACTCGCGCTTGTCGACCACGGTCGTCTCCGAGTAGATCGAGTCGCCGTGGAAGACCGGCGCGGGGTGCTTGAGGTACTCGATCTCGAGGTTGGCGATCGCCTTCCCCGACACGTCGGGGACCGACTGGCCGAGGACAACCGAGTAGACGAAGTTGCCGACCACCACGTTCCGACCGAACTGCGTCCCCTCCTCGGCGTAGTTGCGGTCCGAGTGCAGCGGGTGCTGGTTCTGGGTCATGGCGCAGAACGCGATGTCCTCCGCCGCGGTGATGGTCTTGCCGGGCCAGTGCTTGTAGACGTCGCCGACCTCGAAGTCCTCGAGGAAGCGGCCGAAGGGCCGTGCGCGGTTCTCCGTCTCCGTCGTCATCAGGTGTCCTCTCCACCATCGGCGCCACCGTGGTTCTCCTCGCGCCAGGCGGCGCGTTCGTGGAACGGGACGTCGTCGGGCACCTCGCGCACCTTCAGGCCCTGTGTCCGCCCCTTCTCGGCGTTCACCTCGGCCATCTTGCGCGACGCCTCGTCGATCATCTCGTCGCCGAACATCACCGCACCCTTCTTCTCGGTCGCGGTGGCGTGCTCGTAGGCGTCGAGGATGTCGCGGGCGCGCTCGTAGTCCTCCTGGCCGACCCCGTACACCTCGTTCGCGGCCTCGATCTGGCCGGGGTGGAGCACCCACTTGCCGTCGAAGCCGAGCACCCGGCTGCGGGTGGCGACCTCCCGGAAGCCGTCGACGTCACGGATCTGCGCGTACGGGCCGTCGATCGCCTGCACACCGGCGTGGCGCGCGTGGACGAGGATGGTCATGTTCACCCAGTGCCAGTGGTCGCCCGGGTAGTCGGGCTGGATCGCACCGACGGTGAGGCTCGGCATGTTGAGCGCCGCCGCCATGTCGCCGGGTCCGAAGATGAAGGTCTCGACCCGGTCGGAGGCGGCCAGGATCTCCTCGGCGTTCACGAGCCCGTGGGAGTTCTCGATCTGGATCTCGAGGCCGGTCGCACCCACCTCCCACCCGTTCTCCAACTCGATCTGCCGGAGCAGGTGGTCGACGAAGTTGACCTGGGCGGCGTCCTCGACCTTCGGGACCATGATGCAGTCCAGGAACTGGGGCCCGGTCTCCGAGACCACGTGCGAGATGTCGCCGTGGCACCAGCGGGTGGAGACGTCGTTGACGCGCACGACCCGGACCTTGTCGCCCCAGTCGCCGTCGCGCAGCGCCGCGACCACCGTGGCGCGCGCGTCCTCCTTCACGTCCGGCGCGACCGAGTCCTCGAGGTCGAGGAACACCTGGTCGGCGTCGAGTCCCTGGGCCTTGCCGAGCATCTTCTCCGACGAACCGGGGACCGCCAGGCAGGACCGCCGCGATCGGTACGGTCGTTGCTCGCTCACGCTCGTCCCTCCTCGGACACAGGCTCCGGGTGGTGGACCGGGCGCCATACTCGCAGCCCCGGCCACCCGCGGGCCAATCGGGGACACGGCCACGCGTCCGGGCTCGACTCACCCGCCGGCGCGCCAGCGACGCTCGCGTTCGGCCTCCTGGCGGAGGACCTCCTCGTGGGTCGGGGCGCTGCCACCGAGGCGGGCCGGCACCCACCAGCCATCGCCCCGCTCGGGCGCGTCCGGGTAGGTGCGCTGCAGCTCGTCGAGCATGTCCTCCATGCGCTCGCGGAGGCGCGCGGTCGCGTCGACGAGCTCCTCGTCGGGCCCGACCCGCATCGGCTCGCCGTAGCGCGCCAGCACGGGGATCCGCGTGGCCCGCCAGTCGATCGGCCGGCCCTTGGTCGCGAAACGCTGCGTCCCCCAGTTGACGTGCGGCACGATCGGGACGTCGGCCTCCTTGGCCATCCGCGCGGTTCCGGTGGTGAAGGGCAGCAGCTCGAACGACCGCGAGATGGTCTGCTCCGGGGCGATCGCGATGATCTCCCCCGCCTTCAGCGCCCGGACCGCGTGCTCGAAGGCCTCCCTGCGCCCCTCCCGGCTGCCACGGGGCACCGGGATCTGCTTCACCTGCCGGAAGATCCACCCGAGCACAGGCTTCTCGAACATCTCCTCCTTCGCGAGGAAGCGCACGGGCCGGTCGAGCTCCCGGTACAGGGGCAGCGCGCAGATGAAGAAGTCGAAGTAGCTGTGGTGGTTGAAGGTGACCAGGGCGCCACCGCGAACCGGGACGTTCTCGACGCCCCTGACGTCGAGCCGCCACCGCATGAGCCGCACGAGGGCGGTGACGAGGCCGGCGATCGTGCGGAACACCCAGCCCGGCCGGGGGACGCCCCCCGTGGGTGGTCGAGGTCCGTGTGTCGCCATGACGTCGTCAGCGTAGCCAGGGGTCGACGCTGACGTCAGGTTCGGCCGACCACGTCGTCCAGCGCGACGAGCAGGCGGTCGACGTGCGCCCCGCTCGCGCCCTCGCCCATCAGCCCGATGCGCAGGCCGCGACCGGCGAGCTCCCCGAGGCCGCCGCCGACCTCGATGCCGTGCCGGTCGAGCAGGGCACGCCGGACCGACTCGACGTCGGTCCCCTCGGGCGCGGTGGTCGCGGTGAGCTGCGGGAGCCGGTGTCCCTCCTCGGCGAACAGCGACCAGCCGCGGTCGACCAGCCCCGCCCGGAGCTGTTCCCCCACCCGGCGGTGCCTCTCCCACCGCCGCTCGAGACCCTCCTCGAGGACGAGTCGCAGCCCCTCGTGCAGGCCGAGGAGGGCGCTGATCGGAGCGGTGTGGTGGTAGGCGCGCTCGGTCCCCCAGTACGAGCGGATGGCGGGGACGTCCAGGTACCACGACCGCACCGGCGTCGAGCGCGCGTCGAGCACGTCCTCCGCCTTCGTCGAGAAGCTGACCGGAGCCAGCCCCGGTGGGACCGACAGGCACTTCTGGGTCCCCGCGTAGACGACGTCGATCCCCCACGCGTCCGCCTCGAACGGCACACCCCCGAGCGACGTGACGGCGTCGACGACGAGCAGCGTGTCACGGTCGGCGAGCAGGTCGCCGACCTCCGCGAGGGGCTGGTGGACCCCGGTGGAGGTCTCCGCGTGGACGAGGATCACCGCCGTCGCGTCCGGGTGCGCGCGGACCGCGTCGGCCACCGCGTCGGGGTCGATGATCCGACCCATCGGGGCCTCGATGGCGACGACGATCGCGCCGGCACGCTGCGCGGTGTCGGCGAGACGACGTCCGAAGACGCCGTTCACCCCGACGATCACCGTGTCCCCCGGCTCGACGACGTTCACGACCGCGGCCTCCATCCCGGCGCTGCCGGTCCCCGACACGGCGAAGGTGAGCCGGTTGTCGGTGCGCATCACCGTCCGCAGCATCGCGGCGATCTCGTCCGTGCGGTCGAGGAACCACGGGTCGAGGTGGCCGACCAGCGGACGGGCCTGCGCCGCCAGGACACGCTCGTGGACCGGGCTCGGCCCGGGGCCGAGCAGCAGGCGATCCGGCGGAGTGGCGCGCTCGGGCACGGCGTCAGAGGTCGGCATCGCTGCTTCCTCGATGGGCGACGGCGTCCGAGCCTAACCGGGGCCCGGCACGGACCGCGGATCAGCCCCCGTCACGGTGGACCTCGGCGAGCTTGCGGTGGTCCCAGCTCGCCGTCCCCTCGCGCTCGACGAGGTACGCCACGCGCTTGCGGGCCTGACCGCCGAGGTGCTCGGCGACCTCCGGCGTGATCTCCGGATCGTCCTGGTAGCGCCGGTAGACGCGCTCGCCGACGTCACGAACGGCCTCCAGCCCCTCCAGCTCGACCGCGCGACCGACGATCTGCACCCCGCGCAGCTCGTCGTACGACCAGCCGGCCTCGACGAGGCACGTCAGACGGGGGTCCCGGCGCAGGTTCACCGCCTTCTGCGAGCGGCGGTACGTCCAGAACGCGATCCGCCCGTCGACCATGGCGAAGTACATGGTGACGAGGTGCGGCGTCCCGTCGGCGTTGATCGTAGCCAGCTGCAGCTTCCTTGGTTCCCCGAGGAAGGCGGCGATCTCCTCCTCTGACATCCGGATGCGCCGACGCACGTCAGCCACGGCTGCCCGTCCACGCCGCGCCGCACCGCGTCCACCGGTCGGTCGCCAGCCACCTCGGGATCCGCCCCGACGTCATCGTGCGTCCACCGCGCCGAGGACGACGGCGTTCAGCCGCGCCAGCCGCGTGTCGCCGACCGGGGTGGTCGAGCTCCACAGCCGGTTGGTGACGAAACCCACCGAGACGCCGGTCTCCGGGTCGGCCCACGCCCCCGATCCGCCGTACCCGAAGTGCCCGAAGGCCTTCGGCGGGGGCAGGCCGACGGTGAAGGCCTGGTGGTAGCCGAGCCGCCAGCGCATCGGGATGTTGAGCACGCGGTCACGGTCGCGCCGTTGGACCTTGCCGGCCCGGTGCACCGTCTCCGGGGACAGGAACCGCACGCCGTCGATCGCACCACGGCAGGCGAGGGCCGCGTACATCTTCGCGAGGGCGCGAGCCGTGAAGACCCCGTTCACGGCCGGCATCTGCGTGTCCAGGATGCGCTGCTCCTCCTCGAACCAGAGCCGGTCGAAGCCCTCGACGAGCAGGGCCTCGGCGAACGCGCGCAACGGGCTGACGCGCTCGACGAGCCGGCTGACGACGGTCCTGCGCAGCATCGCCGGCGTCTCGGGGAACAGCGGTGCGACACGGTCGCGGCGCTCGTCGGGGCAGCCGAGGTGCAGTCCGTCGAGCCCGAGCGGCTGGGCGATCTCCCGGGCGAAGAGCGTGCGCATGTCCTCCCCGCTGACCGCCCGGGCGAGGCCGGCGACGAGCCAGCCGAAGGTGAGCCCGTGGTAGCCGGACACCGTGCCGGGCGGCGGGGACGGACGCTGCTTCGCGACGAGCTCGATCATGCGCTCGTGGTCGAGCAGCTCCTCGGGCTCGGTGACGAGGCCGCGACACCGGTGCATACCGGCCTGATGGCTGAGCAGCTGCCGCACGGTGATGCGGTCGCGGCCGTCACCGGCGAACGCGGGCCAGTGCGCGGCGACCGGATCGTCGTAGTCCAGCAGCTCCCGGTCGGCGAGCCGGTGGATCACCGTCGCCGCGACGCCCTTCGTCGTCGAGAAGCTCATCGCCATGGTGTCGCGGTCCCATGGGACCTCGGCGTCGAGATCCCGGTAGCCGCCCCAGACGTCCACCATCGGCTCCCCGTGCCGGTACACGGCGAGCGCGGCGCCACCGGTGTCCCGGCCGCGGAACAGCCCCGTGAAGCGGACGGCGACGTCCTCGAAGTCCGGATGGACGACACCACCGATCGGCGGCAGGTGCGGGTCGCGTGGACCCGTCGGGCGCAGGTAGGTCACGCGGTCTCCCGCGGCACGGACGGTGACGAGCGGCGGGCAGGCATGGTACGGACCCCGCCTGATCGGGGGGTCGACGGGGCACGACCGTTCGCGGTGGGCGAAGTCGGCGCCGACCGTGTACGGTGTCGACATCGCGCATCCGGTCGGATGCGACGCGCACCGTTCCTCGACCTGCTCTCCAGACGACGTTCGCAGTGATGCGGACGTCGGGGTGAAGAGGCCGGGACGGTGGAGAGCGTCGCGCCGGAGCGTGTTGCAAACAGATAAGGAAGCAGAACATGCCAGAAGGCACAGTCAAGTGGTTCAACCCGGACAAGGGGTTCGGTTTCATCGCGCCCGATGAGGGCGGCGAGGATCTCTTCGTCCACTTCTCCGCGATCCAGATGGAGGGGTACAAGTCCCTGGAAGAGGGGCAGAAGGTGAGCTTCACGGTCACCCAGGGCCAGAAGGGCCCGCAGGCGAGCGAGGTCCGGCCGCTCTAGGCAGGATCTCGACCTCGGGCCACCGGACGGACGCGCGAGACGCGACCCGGCGGTGACCGCGAGAGGAGCCCCGCTTCGGCGGGGCTTCGCTGCTGCACCGGGCCGCGGTGCCGGCGTCATCCGGGGGGAGCGCCCTGCTTCGCGCGCCGCGCCTGCCGTGCGCGGACCGTCTGATCGAGCTCGACCTTGCGGAGACGCACCGCGCCGGGGGTGATCTCGACGCACTCGTCGGGCCGGATGAACTCCAGTGCCTGCTCGAGGGAGAGCTCACGTGGGGGCGCCAGGCGCTCCAGCTCGTCCGCCGAGGAGGCGCGCACGTTGGTGAGCTTCTTCTCCTTCGTGGGGTTGACGTCCAGGTCGTCGGGGCGGGCGTTCTCCCCGATGATCATCCCCTCGTAGACCTCGACGCCGGGTCGGATGAAGAGCTGGCCACGCTCCTGGAGGTTGAGCAGCGCGAACGAGCTCGCGGTCCCGGAGCGGTCCGCGACCAGGCTGCCGTTGCGCCGCATCACGATCTCGCCCTGCCACGGCGCCCAACCGGAGAAGGTGTGGTGCATGATCCCCGTGCCGCGCGTCTCGGTCAGGAACTCGGTGCGGAACCCGATGAGTCCGCGGGCCGGGACCTCGTACTCCATGCGCACCCAACCGGTCTCGTGGTTCACCATCTGCTCCATGCGCCCCCGACGCAGACCGAGGAGCTGGGTCACGACACCGACGTAGTCCTCGGGGACGTCGATCGAGAGGTGCTCGATCGGCTCGTGGACGGTCCCGTCGATCTCGCGGCTCACGACCTGCGGCTTGCCGACGGTGAGCTCGAAGCCCTCGCGGCGCATCGTCTCGACGAGGACCGCGAGCTGCAGCTCGCCGCGCCCCTGCACCTCCCACACGTCGGGCCGCTCCGTCGGCTCGACGCGCAGCGAGACGTTGCCGACCAGCTCGCGCTCGAGGCGGCTCTCGAGCAGTCGGGCGGTGAGCTTGTCGCCGTCGCGGCCTGACAGCGGTGAGGAGTTCACACCGATCGTCGCCGACAGGCTGGGCTCGTCCACGCTGATCACCGGCAGCGGGCGCGGGTCCGCCGGGTCGGCGAGCGTCTCGCCGATCATGACGTCCTCCAGCCCCGCGACGGCGATGATCTCGCCGGGTCCGACCTCCTCCGCGTCCACGCGGTCCAGGCCCTCGGTGACGTACAGCTCGGTGATCTGGACCTCCTCCACCGTCCCGTCCGTCCGGCACCACGCCACCCGGTCGCCGCGCTCGAGGACCCCGTGCCGCACCCGGCACAGCGCCAGGCGGCCGACGTAGGGCGAGGCGTCGAGGTTGGTGACGAGGGCCTGGAACGGATGGTCGTCGTCGAACGTCGGCGCCGGCACCGCCTCCAGGATGGTCGCGAACAGCGGCTCGAGGTCGACGCCCTCCAGGCTCGCGTCGGTCGTCGCGGTGCCCTGCCGGGCGTCGGTGTACAGGACCGGGAACTCGATCTGCTCGTCGTCGGCGCCGAGGTCGATGAACAGGTCGTACAGCGCCTCGAGCACCTCGGCAGGGCGCGCGTCCGTCCGGTCGATCTTGTTCAGGACGACGACGATCGGCAGTCGTGCTCCGAGCGCCTTGCGCAGCACGAAGCGGGTCTGGGGGAGCGGCCCTTCGCTGGCGTCGACGAGGAGCAGCGCACCGTCGACCATCGTGAGTCCGCGTTCCACCTCCCCGCCGAAGTCGGCGTGACCGGGGGTGTCGACGATGTTGATCTTCACCCCGTCGTGGCGGAGCGCCGTGTTCTTCGCCAGGATCGTGATCCCCTTCTCACGCTCGAGGTCGCCCGAGTCGAGCACGCGCTCGTCGATGTCCGCACCGACGCGGAAGGTCCCCGACTGCCAGAGCATCGCGTCGACCAGCGTCGTCTTGCCGTGGTCGACGTGGGCGATGATCGCGATGTTGCGCAGGTCCTCGCGGACGGGCATGGGCGAGCCTCGCAGGTGTGGTGGATCGGCGCCGTGGAGCGGCTCCCGGACGGCACGAGGCTACCCCCGGTGGCGGACACCCGGTCGTCACCCGGCGGCTCAGTACACGAGCACCCGGTCGCACGCGAAGGTGAGGCCGACGAGCTCGTTCGGCGAGGAGAAGCGCGCGTTCTTGCCGTCGAGGTCCTCAGCGGTCACCCCGCGCGCCTGCGACGATCCGCCGGACACGTGGATCTCCACGCCGTCCTCGATCAGGCCGGCGAGGCTGTCACGCAGGGTGCCGGTGCCGACTCCGGCGACGGATCCGACCACCGCGTCCTTCATCAGGTACGCGGCGTCGCCGGCCAGGAACAGGGTCACGTCGTGGCCGTCGTCGACGGCGGCCTTCGCGACCAGGCAACCGAGGGCGGCCCGCGTCGGCGCCTCCGGACCGTGGGTGATGTGCACGAGCAGCGATGACATGGCTCCTCCTCCG
>CAZADJ010000123.1:0-2411 GCA_964483845.1 uncultured Actinomycetota bacterium
TCGCCGATCACCTCGTCGACGGGGACATGACGCCCGGCGAGCCGATCGGCCTGCGGATCGACCAGACCCTGACGCAGGACGCGACCGGGACGCTGGTGATGCTCGAGCTCGAGGCGATGGGCCTCGACCGGGTGAAGACCGAGCTGTCGGCCCAGTACGTCGACCACAACCTCATCCAGGAGGACCACAAGAACCCCGACGACCACCTCTTCCTCCTCACCGCGTGCGAGCGTTTCGGGATCTGGTACTCGCGCGCCGGCAACGGGGTCTCCCACCCGGTCCACCAGGAGCGCTTCGGGATCCCGGGCAAGACCATGGCCGGTTCCGACAGCCACACGCCCGCGGCGGGTGCGATCGGGATGGTCGCGATCGGCTCCGGCGGGCTGGACGTCGCGCTGGCGATGGCCGGGGAGCCGCTGCGCATCAAGATGCCGGAGATCTGGGGCGTGGAGCTCACCGGCGAGCTCCCCGACTGGTGCTCGGCGAAGGACGTCATCCTCGAGATGCTGCGCCGCCACGGCGTCGACGGCGGCGTCGGCAGGATCATCGAGTACCACGGACCGGGCCTCGACACGCTGTCGTGCATGGACCGCCACGTCATCGCGAACATGGGCGCCGAGCTCGGCGCCACCACGACGGTGTTCCCGGCCGACGACGAGGTGCGTGCCTTCCTGCGGCGGCAGGGCCGCGAGGACGACTTCGTCGAGGTGACCGCCGACGACGACGCCGACTACGACCAGCACGAGCGGATCGACCTGTCGGAGATCGAGCCGCTGATCGCGCTGCCGACCTCCCCCGGCAACGTCGTCCCGGTGCGCGAGGTCGCCGGTCAGCCGATCGCGCAGGCCTACGTCGGCTCGTCGGCCAACCCCGGCTACCGCGACTTCGCCGTCTGCGCCGAGATCGTGCGGCGCGCCGGCGAGCCGATCCACCCGCGGGTCAGCTTCGACGTGAACCCGACGTCGCGGCAGATCCTGGAGAACCTGACCGTCCAGAGCCACCTCGTCGACCTGATCCACTCCGGCGCCCGCATCCACCAGGCGGGCTGCAACGGCTGCATCGGGATGGGCCAGGCACCGGCGACCGACGAGATCAGCCTGCGGACGGTGCCGCGCAACTTCCCCGGCCGGTCCGGGACCCGCGAGGACAAGGTCCACCTCTGCTCACCCGAGACCGCCACCGCCTCCGCGCTGACCGGGGTCATCACCGACCCGCGCGACCTCGAGAACAAGTACTCGATCGACTACCCGCGGGTCAGCGAGCCCGAGGACATGCGCATCAACTCCTCGATGCTCGTCGCCCCCCCGCCGCCCGAGGAGGCGCAGGCGGTCGAGATCCGCAAGGGCCCGAACGTCGACTCGATCCCGCCGATGGACGAGCTCCCCGACGAGATGGAGCTCGAGGTCCTGCTGAAGGTCGGCGACGACGTCTCGACCGACGAGATCCTGCCCGCCGGCACCCGGGTGCTGCCGTTCCGCTCGAACATCCCGAAGATCTCGGAGTTCACCTTCGACATCATCGACGAGACCTACCACGACCGGGCGAAGGCCACGCCCGGCGGCCACGCCGTGATCGGCGGGACGAACTACGGGCAGGGCTCGTCGCGCGAGCACGCCGCGCTCGCCCCGCGCTACCTCGGGCTGCGCGCGGTGATCGTGAAGGACTACGCCCGCATCCACTGGCAGAACCTCGTCAACTTCGGCGTGCTGCCCCTGACGTTCGCCGAGGCGGCCGACTACGAAGGGGTCCAGCAGGGCGACGTGCTCGAGCTGACCGGGGTGCGCGCCGCGATCCAGGAGGGCTCCGAGGTCGCGGTGACGAACACCACACAGGGGACGAGCTTCACCGCGCTCCACCAGTTGTCGCCGCGCCAGATCGACGTGATGCTGCGCGGCGGGATCATCAACTGGATGCGCGACCGTCTCGTCGACGCCTGAGCGGGCGAGGAGATCACGTGCTCCAGGTAGGCAACCGTGCGAGCCGCCCGGCACTGACCGCGGCGATCGCCTCCGTGCTCGCGCCGGTGGCGATCGTCCCGCACGTCTTCGAGGACCTCAGCGAGGGCACCTTCGCCACCTTCGGTCTCGATCCCCTCGGCGCGGGGTTGCTGGTCGGTGGGACGCTCACCGTCCAGCTGCTGGGCGCGCTCGGGTCCGCGAAGGAGCGCCGGTGGGGCTACGTGATCGTGCTGCTCGTCGCCGCTGTCTGGATCGTGCTGGCCGTGGTCGACCACCCGGGCGCGTTCGTCCCCGGCGAGTTCCGGGAGGGCGTGCTCTCGCGGCTCGCCGTCTGGGGGCTCGTCGGCATCCAGGCGGTCGCGGGGCTGGCGGCCCTGACCGCGCTGCGCTCGAGCCGGCGCGGGTCGTTCAGCGGCACCGGGACGATCACCGGCGGCCTGCCCTGACGGCCGG
>CAZADJ010000123.1:2511-8114 GCA_964483845.1 uncultured Actinomycetota bacterium
CGGGTCGTTCAGCGGCACCGGGACGATCACCGGCGGCCTGCCCTGACGGCCGGTGAGGCCGGGTACCTGCCGACACCGATCCACCTGTGGGACACTGGCGGCGACACCGGCTGACCGCGACTCACTCCGCCTCGCCGGCGGCGAGGTCGTCGTCGAGATCGTACTTGCGCAGCAGCGCGAGGTAGTCGCGCTGGTAGAAGAGCTTGCAGCGGATGTGCGGGTAGTGCTCGCGCAGGAGGCGCAGCTTGCGGTTCTTCTTCGTCACCAGGCGCTGCTGCGAGGTCGTGATCTCGATGTAGAGGTCGAAGTCCGGCAGGTAGAAGTCCGGGCGGAACCAGCGTCGCGGGGCCCCGTCGTCGTCCCACTCGATCGGGAACTCGTCCGGCTCGTACTCCCAGGCCAGGCCGTAGAAGTCGAGCACCTTGGCGAAGCGGCGCTCCGAGGCGTGCTGGAAGGTGATGCGCTCGCTGGGCAGGTCCCCACGGACGGGGCCGCCGCCGACCTCGGCCAGGCGTTCGAGCAGTCCGGGGCTGTTGTCGAGGTCGGGCACGCCCGCCGACGGGCCGCGGACGGGTCGAGGATCGGGCTTGCGCAGCGCCCCGACGCGACGGTCGGAGCCGTCCGGGGCCGCGGGAACGTCGGCCGTCGGCGCCCGGCTCGTCATCGTCAGCGTTTCACCGCACGGCCCGGGTCGCGGCGTCGGCCGCCTCGTCGGCGTCCGCGGCCTCCGCCTGCTCGGCGGTCTCGGCGCGGACCTCCTCGACCGGGAACTCGGTGACCTCGCCCCGCAGCTGGTCGACCACGGGACCGACGGAGATGCCGAAGACCCCCTGTCCGCCGGCGAGCAGGTCGATCAGCTCGCGCTGGTCGTCGAGCGCGTAGATCGTCGATCCGTCGGAGACGAGGGTGAGGTCGGCCGCGGTCTGGCCGCGTGCACGCAGCTCCTCGATCGCCTCACGCACCCGCTGGAGCGAGACGCCGGTGTCGAGGAGGCGCTTGATGACGCGCAGCTCGACGAGGTCGTCGAAGGAGTACAGCCGCTGCGTGCCCGAGCCCTGCGCCTGCTGCACGGACGGCGTGACCAGCTCGGTGCGTGCCCAGTAGTCGAGCTGACGGTAGGTGATGTCGACGATCTTGCACACCGTCGGCCCCCGGTACCCGACGCGGTGCTCGTCCTCGAAGAGCTGCTCCGTCATGGCCACGCCCCTAGTCACACGGGTGGAAGTACGTCCGTGGGAGTCTACGGGTCCCGGGCCCGAGGTGTCAACGGTGTGGAGCGCGGCGCCGGGGTCACGCACCCCCCGCCCGCATCGGCGTGGATGGAGCGGATACGGCCTCCGGCGCTCCCCTGGACGCTCCGAGTGGAGCGGTACGGGCGTGCGGCCGCCCCCGAGAGGCGTCTACGGGCGCGTGGCGGCGACCGCGACCGCCGTTACCCAAGAGACGACCGGTTACACAAGAGATGACTACAAGAGCCGACCACGAAGATGCCGAGAAGTTGGCTGCGAGAGCTGACGATGCGACGGGCGTGGGGCGTGGGACGCGCCCCACCGGCTACGTCTCGCGGAAGTCCTCCGGGGTGATGTCCTCGAGGAACTGACGGAACTGGCGCACCTGCTCCTCGGAGTCGACCTCCATCCCCTCCTCGGACGGCTCGATCTCGAGGCCGGCCTCGTCGAGGACGTCCTCCGCCGCGTAGATCGGGACCGCCTCGAGGCGCGACGCGATCGCGATCGCGTCGGACGGCCGCGACGAGATGCTGTAGGACTCGTCGTCACGGGTGAGCTGCAGCTCGGCGTAGAAGGTGCCGTCGCGCAGCTCGGTGACGTGCACCGCGTCCAGCGAGACGTCGAGCCCGCCGAGCACGTCGACCACGAGGTCGTGGGTGAGGGGGCGGGGGGTCTCGACACCCTGCAGCGCGAAGGCGATGGCGGTCGCCTCGACCGCCCCGATCCAGATCGGCAGGTAGCGGCTCCCGGTCTTCTCCTTCAGGAGCACGATCGGTTGGTTCGCGGGCAGCTCCACCCGGACACCGACGAGCTCGACCTCGATCACGCTTCTCCTCCGCTGGACCCGCGCCGCTCGGACCCTAGCCGAGGTGCGGTCCGGTCGCAGCGCGTCAGACCCCGCTTCCGAGCAGCGCCCGGGCGTGTCCCTCGGGGTCCTCACGGAAGGTCTCGAGGTCGTGCACGGCGAGGACCGCCGGGATCTGCCGCAGGCGCTCGTCGAGGTCCAGCCCGTAGCCGACGAGGAACTCGTCGCCGACCTCGAAGCCGACCCAGTCGAGGGGCACCTCGGCGATACGGCGCACCGAGCGGTCCAGCAGCGCGCAGACGCGGAGCGAGGCGGGCTCGCGCGCGGCGAGCGTCCGCAGGAGGTACGACAGGGTCAGACCGGTGTCCACGATGTCCTCGACGACGAGGACGTGGCGGTCGGCGATCTCGCGGTCGAGGTCCTTCAGCACCCGCGCGGTGTGGCCGTCCCCGTAGGGGGTGAGCGCGAGGAAGTCCACCTCGACCGCGAGGGGCAGTCGGCGGACGAGGTCGGCGAGGAAGAACGTCCCGCCGCGCAGGACGGTGACCAGCACCGGCGCGGTTCCCCGGTAGGCCGCGGCGATGTCGGCCGCCAGCTCGTCGACGCGGGCGGTGAGCTCGGCCGTCGGGACCCGGACCTCGCCGATCACGGCCAGGCTCCCGCCGCGGTCGCGGCGCGCATCGCCGCGTAGGCACGGTCGACGACCCACGTCCCGACGCCCGGGTGGGCCTCGGCAGTGTGCCCCTGCTCGAGCGGCAGGAGCGCCGTGCGAGCGAGGGGGTCGTCGAGCCACGTCACCGTGATCGCCGCCTCCTCGCCGATCTCGACCGGGACGCCCACGTCGACCTCCAGCGCCACCGTCGGCTCCGGCGGGACCAGCACCTCGGTCCGCGCGGCACCGTAGGCCACCCAGCCGCCGGGGACGCGCACCTCGAGGTCGTCGGGCAGCGGCACCGGGGCGAAGCGCTCGAAGCCGTGGTCGAGGAGGGCGGCGGCGTCGCGGAAGTGTCCGTCGGCGTCCGAGCTTCCGAGCACCACGGCGATCAGCCGCCGCCCGTCCCGGGTCGCGCTGCCGATCAGGGTGCGCCCGGCCGGGACGGTGTAGCCGGTCTTGATCCCGTCGGCGCCCGGGTAGGTGCCGAGCAGCTCGTTGCGCGACACGATGCTCCCGGTGGTGGGCAGGTCCACCCGCTCCCGCGCGGCGATCGCCGCGAAACGGTCGTCGGCCATCGCGGCCCGGGCGATGGTCGCGAGGTCGTGGGCCGAGAGCTGGTCCAGTTCCCCGAGGCCGTGGGGCGTCTCGATCACCGCCCCCTCGATCCCGAGCGCTGCGGCGTCCTCGCGCATCATCTCCAGGAACCCCTCGGGGCTCCCCCCGACGGCGACCGCGAGCGCGAGGGCCGCGTCGTTGCCCGACCGGGCGACGAGCGCCGCGAGCAGGTCCTCGACCGTCCACGTCTGGCCCGGCTCCAGGCCGACGCGCGCCGCGTCCACGGGCAGCGCGTCGATCTCGTCGCCGACGGTGACGGTGGAGCGCGGATCCACGCGGCGCAGCACGGTCAGGGCGGTCAGGGTCTTGATGGTCGACGCGACCGGGTGGCGGCCGCGGTGGTCGATCGCGGCGAGCACCTGCCCGGTGTCCGCCTCGACGAGCACGGCGGCCCGGGCGCTGATCGGCGGTGGCTCGGGCCACCGGGTCGGCGGGGCGTCGACGCCGACCGTCGCCGGGGGCGCCAGCGTCGGGGGCTGGGCCGCCGCCACGCCCGCCCCCGTCGCCAGCGCCGCGAGCAGCGCCAGGAGGACCCGGGTCACCCGCCGATGATGCTGCGCAGTTGACGGCTGACGAGCGTGCGGTGCAGCTCACGGCCGTGGTGAGCGAGCTCGTCGACCTGGTCCGCGGCCGTCTGCCGCGAGTCGGGGTTGCGCTGCTTCAGCAGCGGGGTGACCAGCTGCTCGTACACCCCGACCTCGCGGTCCGCGAACTGCCGGTACATGCGAAGGTGGCGCGGCTCGAGGCCGAGCTCCATCAGCTCCGAGGCGGCCCGCGCGGCCCGCAGGTCGTCCCCGTCGAAGCGCTCGTCGCCCTCGAGCAGTCCGTGGTCGCGCAACGAGCGGACATCGCCCGCCTCGAGCCCGGTGGCGTCGCAGAGCTCGCTCACGGTGAGCTCGACCGGCTCGGGCGTGTCCTCCACGACCGATGGCCGGGTCGCACGGTCCTCGTCGGTGTCGGAGTCGGCCGCCGCGGTCCCGGACGGCGGCGGGGGCGGGGCCGGCGGCTCCACCGGCTGGCCGGCGTCGAGCCGGTCCAGCTCCTCCTTGATCACCTTCAGCGGGAGGTAGCGGTCACGCTGGGTGCGCAGCACGTAGCGGAGCCGCTCCACGTCCGGGTCGGTGAACTGACGGTAGCCGGACTCCGTGCGATCCGGGTGGATGAGGCCCTCGGACTCCAGGAAGCGGATCTTGCTGATGGTGACGTCGTCGAACTCGTCCTTGAGCTCGTTCAGGACCTCACCGATCGTGAGCGACCTCACGCGGTGGACCCCCCGGTGCTGTCGAGGTAGAGCAGCTTGAAGCGGCCGATCTGGATCTCGTCGCCGCTGTTGAGGTCCTCCTCCTCGACGCGTTCGCCGTTCACGTACGTGCCGTTCAGGCTGCCGAGGTCGCGGAGGCTGAACCCGTCGTCCTCACGGCGGAACTCGCTGTGGCGCCGCGACACGGTGACGTCGTGCAGGAAGATCTCGCAGTCGGGGTGGCGCCCGACCGTGGTCTCGTCACGGTCGAGGAGGTAGCGGGCCCCGGCGTTCGGGCCGCGGATCACGACCAGCATCGCCGTGCCCTCCTCGAGCGCCGGCAGCTGCTCGACCTGCGAGGTCGGGTCGAAGGCTCCGACGTCGATCGCCGCGGTCGTACGGTCGACGTCGACCTCACCCTCAGGCTCGAGGGCGGCGCCGCAGTTCGCGCAGAACTTGGCACCCTCGACGGCCTCGTGTCCGCACTGTGAGCAGTACATCCGATGTCCTCCGCGCTTCCCTCGCGTACGCGGAGATGGTGGCTCTCCCCGCCTCCCGCGAGCGTAGACGACGTTACTCGATGTGGTCGCGGTAGTCCTCGGCCGTGAGGAGGTCGTCCAGGGCGCCCGTGTCCTCCGCGCGGATCGCGACCATCCACCCACGCCCGTAGGGGTCGTCGTTGACCAGCTCCGGACGGTCGTCCAGCTCGTCGTTGCGCTCCTCGACGACCCCGCTCACCGGCGCGTACAGGTCCGAGACGGACTTCGTGGACTCCACCTCGCCGAAGGGCTGGCCGGCCTTCACCTCCGTCCCCGGCACCGGCAGGTCGACGTAGACCACGTCACCGAGCTGGTCCTGGGCGAAGTCGGTGATCCCGACCCGCACCAGGCCGTCCTCGTCACGCGCCCACTCGTGCTCGGCCGTGTAGCGCAGATCGTCCGGTTGCATGCGTGCTCCCCTTCGGCGACTTCCCCATTCCAGCAGCCGTGGTGCGCCCCCGTCCACCTAGGCGTCCGCGACGCAGCGCAGGCCCATGTTGCCGGTCGAGCTCTCGGCGGT
>CAZADJ010000124.1:0-8042 GCA_964483845.1 uncultured Actinomycetota bacterium
ACGATGATCGCGCCGATGAAGGTCGCGCCGAACCCGTCCGAGGTGAGCCCGAGTTCGAGCACGCCGGAGATCCAGATCGTGATGGCGAGCATCGCCCAGTTCACCACGAGGAGGAAGAGACCGAGCGTCATGATGATGAACGGCAGGCTGAGGACGGTGATGATCGGCCGCACCACCGCGTTCACGCCCGCGAAGATCAGCGCGATGATCAGCAGCGCGATCCAGGTGCCGTCGAAATCCAGACCCGGGACGACGTAGACGGCCGCCCACAGCGCCGCGGCGTAGATCGCGATCCTGATCACCAGCCCCACGGGACTCCCTCCGTCGACCGCCGCTGACGGTAGCGCAGCGGGTGTGCGCACGTGGTGAACCCGCGCGAGGACACCGTGTGAGCGGTCACCGAGGATCGCCGGGTACCGTTGTCGTCGATCCCGACCGAGGAGCCGCTGTGGCGATCTTCTCGAGGAAGACCGCGATGCCCGCGCCCGACGAGGCGCTGCCCGGCCGGGACGAGCCGCTCGACGTCCCCGACACCCACCACGTGCTGGGTACGTCGCTGGCGGGCCCGTGGCCCGACGGCCTCGAGCGCGCGATCTTCGGCATGGGCTGCTTCTGGGGGCCGGAGAGGACGTTCTGGCAGCTCGAGGGCGTCCACTCCACGGCGGTCGGCTACGCGGGCGGCCACACCCCGAACCCGACGTACGAGGAGGTCTGCAGCGGTCAGACCGGCCACGCCGAGGTCGTCCTCGTCGTCCACGACCCGGACAGGATCGGCTACGAGCAGCTGCTGAAGGTGTTCTGGGAGGGCCACGACCCCACCCAGGGGATGCGGCAGGGCAACGACGTCGGAACCCAGTACCGCTCGGCCATCTACACCACCAGCAACGAGCAGCTCGCGGCGGCGAAGGCCTCCCGCGATGCGTACCAGGAGCGCCTGCGCGCAGCCGGCTACGGCGATATCACCACCGAGATCCGCGAGGCCCCGGCCTTCTACCACGCGGAGGGCTACCACCAGCAGTTCCTGGCCAAGAACCCCAGCGGCTACTGCGGTGCCGGCGGCACGGGCGTTGCCTGCCCGGTCGGGCTGGCCGACGTCTGACAGCCGGGCCGCTCTGGGCCGGGGCGTCACGGACGTCCTCCCGCTGCGCACGTCCGGGTGTGGACGATCTCGGACATCCGCGGGTTCGCGGCTACCCGGATCTGACGCGCGCCGGGCGCGGGTATCCGGGTATGGGCGACCTCCGACATCCGCGGGTTCGCGGTCACCAGGATGCGTCACCAGGATGAAGACCGGCGGGTACCCAGCGGCGGGGAGCGGCGCGGACGGTCGGTGGGGCTCAGGCGGGGTGGCGGGCGCCGACGATCTGGGTCGCGCCGGCCACCCGGTGCGCGGTGATCTCCAGCCCCCGACGGGTCAGCGCGCCGGTCACCTCCTCCGGGCCGAACACGCGCATCCCGCTGACGCGGCCGACCGCTGTCGCGAGCGGCCCGAACGGGAGCCCGCGGGGCCGGCAGCTGGTGAACAGCGCGAGGCGCCCTCCGTCGCCGAGCGCCCCGACCATCGTGTCGAGCGCCGCCGAAGGGTCGGCGAAGAGGTGGAGGGCAGCGAAGCAGCACACCGCGTCGACGGCCCCGGACCGCACCGGTAGGTCGGCCGCGTCGGCGCGCACGTAGGCGACGTTCGGTGCGTCGGTGTCGGCGACGGCGCGTGCGAGCATCGCCGCGGAGACGTCCACGCCGACGGCAAGACCCCGGGCACCGACGACGTCGGCGAACGCACGGGTGAAGTTGCCGGGGCCGCAGGCGATGTCGAGCACCACCGCCCCGGACCGCAGATCGAGCAGCCGGCGAACCGATCGCTCCTCCTCGCGCATCGACGGACCGGCGATCCCCTTCGCGATCCGTCCGAGCGCGGGTCGCCACCAGCGCTCGTACACGACCGGGACGGCGCGGCTCAGCATCAGCCGCTGCGCGACGCCCGTCGGTGGCCACTCGTCGGCGCCGGCCAGGTCGAGGTAGCCGTCGGTGGTCAGGTCCGGCGCGTCGTCGGGGAGGTCGAGGACCTCGCCGAGACGGTCGAGCATCGTCTGGTCGAGCGGTCGCACGGCTACCTCCGGTGCGGGGCGGAGCCCGCGGTGTCGGGCTCCGAAGCGAAGCGTCCCGGGCCGCGGTTGTCACCTCTCCGCCGGGGACGGGTGGACGGCCCTCCGCGCCCCTGTTCGTGGCACAATCACCACATCAGGAGGAGGCCCGTCATGACCATCCCGATCGCTGCGATCCTCGACCGCAAGGGCCGTGACGTGCTGACTGTCCGTCCCG
Organism: uncultured Actinomycetota bacterium; assembly: GCA_964483845.1. Lineage (GTDB taxonomy): Bacteria > Actinomycetota > Nitriliruptoria > Nitriliruptorales > JAHWKO01 > CAZADJ01. The sequence goes on from CAZADJ010000124.1 coordinate 2,320, forward strand.
ATGCGACGGTCGCCGACGCCGCGGACGTCCTCGGTGAGCACGGCATCGGGGCGCTCGTCGTCAGCGCCGACGGCGACCGGGTCGAGGGCATCATCTCCGAGCGCGACATCGTGCGTCGCATCGCCGCCGACGGGCCCGCCATCCTCGAGGCCCGCGTCGACGAGGTGATGACCGCGGACGTCACCACCTGCGCGCCGACCGCGACTGCGGACCAGCTCATGTCGGCCATGACGGAGGGGCGGATGCGTCACGTGCCCGTCGTCGACGACCGAGGACGCATGGTCGGCATCGTCTCGATCGGCGACGTCGTGAAGTCGCACATCGACGAGCTCGAGGTCCAGGCGGAGAGCCTCCAGGAGTACGTCACCGGCAGCGGTTACTGAGCCATCCCGGAGCTCGGCGTGGGCGGCGGCTGGCGAGCCCACCCGAGAGCGCGTCACCGGTGACGCCTGCCGGGCCCCACAGCTCGCCGCCGGAGTCGTGCGCCAGACGGCGTGACGGGACGCTCCCCCGCGGTCTCGGATCCCCCCGTCGGCGCGTCTCGCGGGTCCCTTGACCCGCGCCGCCGTGCATGTCAGGGTGGTTGCGTCATCAGCGACGGTTGCTCCCTTCACAACGCCTCGCCGGTGGGGGGGGATCGCACGCGCCTGGTGGGAGCCGGGCAGGAGGAGGCACGAGGTGGCGGTCATCGAGAACCCGCAGGTCATGCTGTACACGCGGCTGCGCAAGTCGCCGTTCTTCTACGGGTCGCGTCAGCACGGCGTCGCGATGTACAGCGTCTACAACCACATGTACCACCCGCGGCACTACGGGGATCCGGTCGCTGAGTACTGGGCGCTGCTCGAGGGCGTGACGCTCTGGGACGTCGGCGTCGAGCGGCAGATCGAGATCACCGGCCCCGACGCCTTCGAGTTCACCAACTACCTCGTCCCCCGCGACCTCAGCAAGTGCAGGGTCGGGCAGTGCAAGTACGTCTTCATCACTGCGCCGGACGGGGGGATCATCAACGATCCGGTGCTGCTCCGGCTCGGCGAGAACCACTTCTGGCTGTCGCTCGCCGACAGCGACGTGCTGCTGTGGGCGATGGGGCTCGCCCAGCACATGGACGCCGACGTCCAGATCCGCGAGGCCGACGTCGGGCCGGTCCAGGTGCAGGGGCCGAGGTCCGCGGAGGTGATGGTCGACCTGTTCGGTGACGACATCCTCGAGGTGCCCTACTACTACCTGGCCGAGCGCCAGCTCGACGGCATGGACGTCATCGTCTCGCGGACCGGTTACACCGCAGAGCTCGGCTACGAGATCTACCTGAAGAACGCGAGCCGCGAGGGCGTCCGGTTGTGGAACCGGGTCTTCAAGGCCGGGGAGCCGCACGGCATGCGCGTCATCGGGCCGTCCCACATCCGTCGGATCGAGGGTGGGATCCTGTCCTACGGCTGCGACATCGACCTGACGACGAACCCCTTCGAGGTCGGCTACGGCTACGAGGCCACCTGGATGGTCGACCTCGAGCAGGAGGCGGACTTCGTCGGCAAGGCCGCCCTCCAGCGCGTCCACGACGAGGGCATCAGCCGCAAGCTCGCTGGCGTCGAGATCGATGGTCCGGGCCTCGGCTCGTTCAACGACGGCTCGATGATCGACTTCTTCCCGGTCCACCGGGGCGGCGACCGGGTCGGCAAGGTGACCTCGGCGTGCTACTCACCGCGCCTGGAGCGCAACATCGGCCTGGCCATGCTCCCACTCGAGCTCACCGCGCTCGGCACGGAGGTCGAGGTGGAGACGCCGACCGGCCGGCACGCGGCGACGGTCGTGGACATGCCGTTCATCGATCCGGAGAAGGACAAGCCGAAGCAGGACCCGAAGGAGGTCGTCGCCTAGCAGCGGGCGCGCTGCCGTGGGCGCGGTGATGGTCAGCAACGGACGAGCCGAGGTGGCTGCGGCGCTCCGGCGCGTCCGCTACGAGGTGATCCCGTTGCCCGGTGTCACCGAGGAGGTCGTCACCCACGTCCCCACCGACGTCGCCGTCACCGTCACAGCCTCGCCCGCCAAGGGGATGGGGGCGACGCTCGAGGTCGCCGAGCGCCTCCGGGGACACGGCTACGCCGTCACCCCCCACCTGTCGGCGCGGCTGATCGGCTCCGAGCGCGAGCTGAAGGAGACCGTCGAGCGGCTCGCGGGCCTCGGTGTCCGGGACGTCTTCGTCGTCGGCGGCGACGTGACCGAACCGGTCGGGCCGTTCCCCGACGCGCTCAGCCTGCTCGAGGCGATGGCCGAGATCGGCCACCCCTTCGAGGAGATCGGGATCACGGGCTACCCGGAGACCCACCCGATCATCCGCGACGACCTGCTGATCCAGGCGATGTGGGACAAGCGACGGCACGCGACCTACATCGTCACGCAGGTCTGCTTCCGCGCCGCACCGATCCTCGCGTGGCTCGAGCGCATCCGGGGCCGAGGTGTCGAGCTGCCGGTCTACGTCGGGCTCCCCGGCGTCGCCGACCGCCGCAAGCTGCTGCGCATCGTGAAGCGCATCGGCTTCGGCGAGTCGAGCCGGTTCCTGCGACGACACAAGAACTGGCTCTGGCGGATGGGGATGCCGGGCGCGTACGAGCCGAAACGGCTGCTGGCCGGGCTCACGGAGGCGATGGTCACGCCCGACCGTGGGGTGGTCGGTTGTCACTTCTTCACCTTCAACGAGCTCGAGAACACCGAACGGTGGCGGCAGGCGTCGCTGGCGCGGGTACGTGCCGACGACGGAGAGGAGACACGAGGATGAGCTTCCCGACGGACCTGGAGATCGCGCGGAGCGCCGAGCTCGAGCCGCTCGAGGACGTGGCGGCGCAGATGGGCATCGGCCCCCACCTCCTCGAGCGCTACGGGGAGGGTGTCGCGAAGATCAAGCTCGACGCCCTCGGGGAGCTCGGCGACCGCCCACGGGCGAAGTACGTCGTCGTCACCGCCATCACCCCGACGCCGCTCGGCGAGGGCAAGACGACCACGACCGTCGGCCTCGGGCAGGCGTTCAAGCACATCGGGCGCCAGGCGACCATCGCGATACGCCAGCCGTCCATGGGGCCGACCTTCGGCATCAAGGGCGGTGCCGCCGGCGGTGGGTACAGCCAGGTCGTGCCGATGGAGATCCTGAACCTCCACCTGACCGGCGACATGCACGCGGTCACGGCCGCCCACAACCTGCTGGCGGCGATGATCGACAACCACGTCCACCACAACGACGACTTCTTCACCGTCGACCGTCACAGCATCACCTGGCGCCGCGTGATGGACGTCAACGACCGGGCGCTGCGCAACATCGTCGTCGGCCTGGGATCGCGCGCGGATGGGGTGATCCGTGAGGCCGGCTTCGACATCACCGCCGCGTCCGAGGTGATGGCCATCCTCGCCCTGTCCACGTCGCTGCGCGACATGCGCGAGCGGCTCGGCCGGATCGTCATCGGGTCCACCGTCGACGGGGAGCCGATCACCGCGGAGGAACTGAAGGCCGCCGGCGCGATGGCGGTGATCATGCGCGACGCCATCAAGCCGAACCTCATGCAGACCCTGGACAACACCCCGGTGCTCGTCCACGCGGGTCCGTTCGGCAACATCGCGCACGGCAACTCGTCGATCATCGCTGATCGCATCGGCATCCACGGCGGGGAGTTCCTCGTCACCGAGGCCGGGTTCGGCGCCGACATGGGCGCCGAGCGCTTCTTCAACATCAAGTGCCGCAACTCCGGGCTCAGCCCCGACGCCGCGGTGCTCGTCGCGACCGTCCGTGCGCTGAAGGCCCACTCCGGGCGCCACCAGGTGCGTGCTGGGCGGCCGCTGCCCGAGGAGATGCTGGCGGAGAGCCCCGACGACGTCCTCGCCGGCGCGGACAACCTGCGCAAGCAGGTGGAGAACGTCCGCCTGCACGGGGTGACGCCGGTCGTGGCGATCAACGCCTTCCCGACCGACCACGCCTCCGAGCACGACGCGGTGCGCGAGGTCTGCGACGAGCTCGGCGTGCGCGTGGCGACCGCGACGCACTTCGCCGACGGCGGCAAGGGCGCGGCCGAGCTCGCGGAGGCGGTGGTCGAGGCGGCCGACGAGCCCACCGACTTCCAGGTCCTCTACCCCGACGAGGCGACCCTGCGCGAGAAGATCGAGACCATCGCGACCCGTGTCTACGGAGCGGACGCCGTGAGCTACGACCTCGCCGCCTCGCGTCAGCTCGACCGTCACGAGGCGAACGGGTTCGGCCACCTGCCGGTGTGCATCGCCAAGACCCACCTGTCGATCTCCTCGGACCCGACGCTGAAGGGCGCACCGACGGGGTGGACGATGCCGGTGCGGGAGGTGCGCGCATCCGTCGGGGCAGGGTTCATCTACCCGCTCTGCGGTGACATGCGCACCATGCCCGGACTACCGAGAGAACCGGCCGCTGCCCGGATCGACATCGACGAGGACGGCGAGATCGTCGGACTGTCGTGAGTGGCGACCCAGCGCACCTCACGGGGGGTGCTGCGGACGGCGACGGGGGCTCGGGGCGTGCGGCGGGCCTCGTCGCGGAGTCCCTCGGGGGACTGCTCGAACGGTTCGCCGGGGAGGACCCGCTGCCCGCCGGAGGGAGCGCTGCCGCCGTGGCCACCGCGCTGGCCGCGGCCGTCGCGGAGATGGTCGCGGACCGCGCGGGCCGAGCCGAGGCGGCGACGGTCCTGGGCCGGTTGCGCCGCCGGGCCCTGGAGCTCGCCGACGAGGACGCCGAGGCGTACGAGCAGGTGGTTGCGGCCTCCGCGCTCCCGGAGGACCACGCCGACCGGGAGGCCAGACTGCGGGCGGCGCTGAGCGCGGCCGGCGGACCGCCAGTGGAGCTGGCGGAGGTCGCGGCCCAGGTCGCGGTGCTCGCGGAGGAGCTCGGCGCGACGTCCAGGCGGGATCTGCGGGGGGACGCGACGGTCAGCGCCACCCTGGCGGCGGGAGCGGCCGCCGGCGCGGCGACGCTCGCGCACCTCGATCTGCAGGAGAGCGACGAGCGTGTCGTGCGCACGGAGTCCCACGCCCGCCGTGCGCGCGGCGCGGCGGACCGGCTGCGGGAGCGGTGAGGCCCCGGTGAGGGTCCTCACTATGGTGGGCGCACGAGGGGCCCTGTCGCGGCGGAGTCCGCGGACCCTCCATGACCGGCGGTCGAGGGCCAGCGCATCGATCGCGCGGCCCGGGCGATGAGGGATGTGCCGGGGACGACCGCGCCGCCGACAAGCTAGGATGTTCCGCTATGGGCAACGGTTCCACGAACGGCAACAACCAGCTCGTCCGCTCGGTGGAGCGGGCGCTGATGGTGATGGAGATCCTCGGCGAGCGCGGCTGGTCCGGGGTGACCGAGGTCGCCCGCGAGCTCGACGTGCACAAGTCCACCGCGTTCCGCCTGCTGGCGACGCTGGAGCACCGCGAGATGGTCGTCCAGGACCCGGAGACGGCGAAGTACCGCCTCGGGCCGGGGATCGCCCGGCTCGGGCGCACGGTCGACGAGGAGGTCGACCTGCGCCGCCACGCCCGCGAGGTCATGAGCCAGCTGGCCGCGCAGACCGAGGAGACCGTGAACCTCGCCATCCTCGACGGTACCGACGTGATCTACGTCGACCAGATCATCGGCTCCTCGGGGGTGCTCAGCGTCGACTGGCTGGGGTGGCGGAGTCCGATCCACTGCACGGCGAGCGGGAAGGCGATCCTGGCGTTCCAACCGGAGC
>CAZADJ010000125.1:0-8038 GCA_964483845.1 uncultured Actinomycetota bacterium
CGGAGCACCACCGTCCGGCCGCCGTCTACAGTGCCGACCGCCATCGAGGGGAGCCGCGTGAGCGACCGGTTCGGACAGGATCCTCCGCCGCCGCCACCACCACCGGGCGGTGGCGGCCGCGGTCCCCGCGGACCGTCCTCCCCGGGCGACGACGCTCCGTTCGGGCGACAGCTCCAAACGATGGGCCTCGGCCAGATCCTCGATACCGCGATCAAGCTCTACCAGGCGAACTGGAAGACGTTCATGGGGATCGTCGCGGTCCTCGTCGTCCCGTTCGGGCTCATCGCCGCGCTCGTGGGGACGACGGAGCTCTTCGGCACCCTGGTGCTGGTCGCGATCGTCGAGGGTCTCGTCATCCAGCCGCTCATCGAGGCGGCGATGGCGAAGGCCGCCGCCGACGTCTATCTGGACCGCGAGGTCGAGGTCGGTGCGACGTACGGCTACGTCGTCCCGCTCCTCGGCTCCGTCCTCTGGGTGATCATCCTCGTGGCCCTGGCCGTGTTCGGCGGGGTGTTCCTCCTACTCGTCGGAGCGATCTTCTTCGCCGTCCGTTTCTACTTCGCCGTCGTCGTCGTGGTGGTCGAGGGGGAGCGGGGCACGGAGGCGCTGCGGCGGTCGTGGCGGTTGGTCAAGGGCAGTACGTGGCGCGTCCTCGGCATCATCATCGTCGTCCTCATCATCTCGGGCATCGTGAGCCTGATCCTGGCCGTCCCGTTCACGATCCTCACCGAGGCGACACAGGTCCTCGCGTTCGCGATCCTCGGCGACGTCCTCGCCTCCGTCGTCGTCGCCCCGTTCACCGCGATCGCGTTCATCCTCCTCTACTTCGACCTGCGCATCCGCAAGGAGGGCTACGACCTCGAGGTGCTGGCACACGACCTCGGGTCAGGTCATGGCTCGCGGTAGGGCCGTCGGCCGGACCGGCCGCCTCGTCGCGGCGTGCGCGCTCGCCGTCCTGCTCGCTGTCGGCGCGACGGCGGTCGCGCCGGTGCTCGCCGCCGAGCCGGTCGGCGACGTGCTGTCGCGGATCGACGCCGCTCGCGAGGTGGCCGAGCGCGGCGTCCGGGATCCCGACCCGGGCCGCATGGGCGAGGTCCGCGAGCGCCTCGGTGACGCGACAGAGGTCGAGATCGGCGGCGCGCCGGTCGTGCTGTCACCGCGCGCCGGGCTGGCCGAGCTCGACGGAGACACGGCCCGGGACTTCGAGGTGGCGAGCGACCACCTCCGCCGCCTGGGGACGGAGCTCGCTGCGGCGGCCGAGGTGCCGCCCGCGGACCGCACCGACATCGACCGGACCCTCCAGGCTGCCTACGCCGGGATCCGCGACGAGCTCACCGCGTTGGAGCATCTCAACCGGTTCGTCGGGGAGCAGCTGCTGCGCCTCCTGACCGCCACGGCGCAGGTCGAGGGGCTGCTCCGACTCCTCCTCATCGTCGGTCTCGCCGCCCTGACGGTCGGGCTCGCCATCTGGATCGTGCGCCGCGCGGGCATCGTCACCGATCGCGCCACCGACGCGGCGACGACGCGCGGGGATGACCGGCCGGACTGGCGGGCCGTCAGCGACGAGGCGCTGGCCCGTGGTGACCTCGACGCGGCACTCCGTGCGTCCTACCGCGCCCTGCTGGCCACGCTCGACGCGCGCGACCTGCTCCGGGACCGACCGAGCCTGACCGCGGCGAAGGCACGGAGGCGTCTCACCGCGAACGGCGAGCTCCGCCCGAAGGTGGAGGCGGCGACGATCACCTTCGAGCGCGTCGTGTACGCCGGGGAGGACGCCTCCCGGGACTCGGTGGAGGCGGTCCGGCAGGCCGAGCAGGCGGCGAGCCGGCGGTGAGCGGCCGGGCACGCACCGTCGTCATCGTGACACTCGCCGCGCTCGCGACGGTGGCCGCCTCGTTCTGGATCGCGGACCGCGCCGCGCTCGACGACGGTCCGGGGGGGACGGCCGCGCTCGAGCGCTTCCTCGAGCTGTCGGGGGCCGAGGTCCGTGCCGCGGACCGGCCGGGCGAGGGCACGTTCGTGCTCCTGGACGACCGGCGCGGACCCGAGGAGGTCGAGGAGATCCTCGGGTGGGTCGCCGGGGGCGGGCGCCTCGTGCTCGCCGATCCGTCCTCGCCGATCGCCTTGGAGCTCGCCGACGACCCGACGGGGACCGCCGGCGGCCACTTCGGGAGGGTCGGCGGCGCCGAGCCCTCGTGCGCGGTCCCCGAGACCGCAGGGGTCCGCCGCATCGCCCTGCACGCCTTCACACCGGTGCTGCGCCTCGGCGAGACGGAGGCGCTGACGTGCTTCCCGGGTGCTGACGGGCCGCTCCTCGCCGTCGTAGCCCACGGCGAGGGTCGCGTGCTGCTCCTCGCCGACCGCTCCCCCCTCACGAACGAGCTCCTACGTGACGAGGACAACGCCCTGTTCGCCCTGCGCCTCCTCGACGCTGACGGCGGTCCGGTCGTGTTCGGACCACCCCGACCGGTGGACGCGACCGGCCCCGCGCTGCGCGAGGCCCTGCCCGGGGGGGTGGAGGCGGCCGCGCTCGGACTGCTCGTCGCCTTCATGGTGTTCGCCCTCGGGCGCGGTCGGCGCCTCGGGATGTCGCCGGAGGCCGAGCCGATCTCGCCGATCCCCGCCGACGCACTCGTGGCCGCGACCGGCTCCCTGTTCCGCAACGCCGGCGACCGTGGGCACGCCGCGTGGCTGTTGCGCCGGGACGCCGCCAGGCGGACCCAGCGGCGCCTCGGGCTCCCGCCCGACGGCGACCCCGCCGAAGCCGCCGCCCACGCGCGGGCGCTCGGCGTGCGGAACGCCGACGATCTGCTCGTCGGCCCGCCCCCGGGCGACGACGACGAGCTGATCCGCCTCGCCGCGGACCTCGAGACCGCGACCAGCCAGCTGGAGGAGATGGACCAGTGACCGAGGAACGAGCCGCACTCGCGGCGGTGCGCGAACAGGTCGGCACCGTCGTCATCGGACAGGACGAGGTGACCAGCGGCTTGCTCGCCGCGCTGCTCGCCGGCGGACACGTCATCCTCGAGGGCGTACCGGGCGTCGCCAAGACGCTGATGGCCAAGGCCCTCGCCCGGACGCTGCGGCTCAGCTTCCGGCGGGTGCAGTTCACACCCGACCTGATGCCATCGGACGTGACCGGCAACCTCGTCTACGAGTCGACCACCGGCCGGTTCCACTTCCGTGAGGGCCCGGTCTTCTGCAACCTGCTGCTCGCGGACGAGATCAACCGCACGACCCCGAAGACCCAGTCGGCGTTGCTGGAGGCGATGGAGGAGCGCCAGGTCACCGTTGAGGGTGAGGTGCGGGTGCTGCCGGCTCCGTTCCTGGTCGTCGCGACGCAGAACCCCATCGAGTTCGAGGGGACCTACCCGCTGCCCGAGGCGCAGTTGGACCGGTTCCTCCTCAAGCTGACGGTGGACTACCCCGCCACCGTCCACGAGCGCGAGATCCTGCGCATGCACGACCGCGGGGAGGACCCCCACGATCTGGAGGCGGCCGGGGTCGAGGCGGTCGCCGGCCCCGACGAGATCGCCGCCGCGGCAGCCGCCGCCCGCCAGGTCACCGTCGCCGACGACGTCGTGGACTACATCCTCGCGCTCGCCGCCGAGACCCGGTCCAGCCCGTCGCTGACGCTCGGGGTCAGCCCACGCGGGGCGGCGATGCTGCTGGTGGTGGCCAAGGCGTGGGCCTACCTCCACGAGCGGGGCTTCGTCACCCCCGACGACGTCCAGGACCTGATCCGTCCGGCGTGGGCCCATCGCGTGGTCGTCCGCCCGGAGGCGGAGCTGGAGGGGGTGACGGCCGAACGGACCCTGGACGGCATCGTCGAACGGGTCGAGGTGCCGCGCTGATGGTCGTGCGCTGATGTACGTCGCACCCCGACTGGCACTGGTCGTCGCGGTCGCGGCGCTCGTCCCGCTCGCGGTCCCGGCCGCGCCGTTCCTGGCGCTCGCGGTCGCGCTCGGACTGGTCGCGCTCGCCGTCACCGTGGACGTGGTCCGCGCCCCACCCCCGAGCGGTCTCGCCGTGGAGCGCCACGTCGACGACGTCGTCACCGTGGGACGCGGAGCCGAGGTGGATCTGATCGTCCGCAACCCGACCCGGCGTCGCCTGACCGTGTCCGTCCACGACGCCACCGCCCCGTCGCTCGCCCGCAGCCCGCGGCGACAGTCGACCACCGTGCCGGCGATGAGTCGCGCGACGCTCCGCGCCACGATCGCCCCCCGCCGCCGGGGCGATCACGGCTTCGGACCCGTCACGGTCCGCGCCTCGGGCCCGATCGGGATGGCCGGACGCCAGCGCCGGCTCGACCTGCCCGGTCGGGTCCGCGTCTACCCGCGCCTGCCGGGACGCGCAGCCGTGGAGCTGCGACTGAACCGCGCACGGCTTCTCCAGACCGGCGAGCGCACCACCCGGCTCCGGGGAGGTGGGACCGAGTTCGACTCGCTGCGCGAGTACCACCCCGACGACGAGTTCCGACGCATCAACTGGCGCGCCACCGCCCGGGCGACCAAGCCGATCAGCAACATCTACCGGGAGGAGCGCAACCAGCAGATCGTCGTCCTCCTCGACGCCGGTCGGGGGATGGCCGGCACGGTCGGCGACACCCCGCGCGTGGAGCTGGCGATCGACGGGGCGATGGCGGTCGCCGAGCTCGCCGCCCGCATCGGTGATCACGTCGGCGCGCTGGCGTTCGCCGCGTCGGTGCAGGCCCTGCTGGCGCCGCGCACCGGGCGCGGCCAGGCCGCCCGGATCCTCGACGCGCTGTTCGACCTGGAGGCCTCGCTGGACGCCGCGGCCTACCGGCACGCGTTCACCACCCTGCTGCGCCGCCACCGCCGTCGGATGCTCCTCGTGCTGCTCACCGACATCCCGAGCGAGGGCGCGATCGAACCGCTGCTCGGCGCGCTGCCGGTGCTGGCCTCCCGGCACCTCGTCATCGTCGGCGCCGTCCGCGACCCGGCGGTGCTCGCCCGGGCACGCGCGGTCCCGCGGAGCTCGGAGGAGGTGTACGCGAAGGCAGCGGCTGCGGACGCACTCGAACAGCGCGACCGGGCCGCGGCGCAGCTACGCCGGTTCGGCGCGCTCGTGGTCGACGCGCCGCCCGACGCGTTCGCCGGCCGGCTGGCGGACCGCTACCTCCACATCAAGGCCACCGGACGGCTGTGACCGGTCGGGTGGCCCCCCGCCGACGAGCCACAGCACGTAGCCCACCGCCACGACCACACCGACCGCGACCTCGAGGACGGGCACCCCGGTCACGTCGGTGAGCAGCCCCTCGATCAGCGCGGCGATCCCGAAGGCCGGGAAGACGCCGATGAGGACGAGGAGGGCCGCCCGCGCCTCCTCCTGCAGGGCCCGCGTGCGCCGCCGGTCCCCCGGTTCGACCAGCGCCCACCCGATGCGCAGGCCGGCGCCCGCCGCGATGCAGATCGCGGCCAGCTCGATCAGCCCGTGGGGCAGGATCAGGGACCAGAAGGCCCCGCCCTCCCCGACGGCGTGCGCGCTCCCCGCGAGGGCACCGACGTTCGCACCGTTCACCATCAGGAGGTAGCCGGTCCCGAACAGGCTGATGCCCGCGGCGAACGCCATCACCGCGATCCGGAAGTTGTGCACGAGGAAGAACGTCGACAGCCCGGGCGACGGGTCGCGCGGGTCCGCGCCGGCCCGCTCGGCGAAGTCCTCGGCGAACCCGGGTGTCAGTCCGGCCTGCGCTTCGGGCGAGCCCCACGTCCAGAGCGTGACGAGGGCCATCGTCGTGAACAGCAGCACCCCCGCCGCGACGACGTGCGGCCACGTCCCCCGGATGGCGTGCCGGTAGCGCGCCCCGAAGGTCCGCACCAGGCCGCGCAGGGTCCGCGCCCGCGAGCCGTAGATCGCACCGTGCGCGGTCGCGACCACGCCGGTGAGGTACCTGACGAGCTCGGGGTCGCGGTAGCGCGTCCGGGCCTCCGCGAGGTGGACGGACGTCTGCTGGTACAACTCGATGATCTCGGAGATCTCCGCACCGGAGCGACGCGCCAGCCCGCGGGGACCGTCCGCGCACGCACGTTCCAACCGCTGCCAGCGCGGGCGATACTGGGAGATGAAGGCATCGACGTCCACGGCGAGGAGCCTAGGTGAGCACGCGATCGGCCGAGGAGGCGGGCTTCGTCACCCCGGAGGCGGTGCGCATCGACCTGCAGCACGCCGGCGTGGGGTCGCGACTCGTCGCGCAGCTCGTCGACGGGGTGATCGTCGCGGTCCTCACCGTGCTCGCGGTGCTCGCGCCGCAACCGTTCGGGGACGGCACGGTCGCGTTCATGATCGGGGTGAGCCTCGCCTTCTTCGTGCAGATCGCCTACTTCGCCCTCTGGGAGGGGCTGTGGGACGGTCGCACCCCCGGCAAGCGAGCGCTCCGACTCCGGGTGCTGCGACAGGACGGCTCGCCGATCACCGGGACCGAGGCCCTCATCCGCAACGTGCTGCGCATCGTCGACCTGCTCCCCGTGGCGGGGATGATCGGCATCGTCTCGATGCTCGTGACCCGACGCGACCAGCGCATCGGGGACCTCGCCGCGGGGACGGTGGTGGTCCACGAGGCCGGTGGCCGCGAGCCACGCACCCTCGCGGTCGCGGCCCTCGACCCACCCGCCTGGGCTGCGCACCTCGACACGTCCTCGATCGGCGAGCGCGACTACGCGGTCGCGCGCTCCTACCTGCAGCGGCGTGAGGAGCTGGACCGGGGCCCGCGCGCGAAGCTCGCCGCACGCATCGCCCGACCGCTGCGCGCGGCCGTCCCGGGCGTTCCCGACGACGCAGCCGACGAGGACGTGATCGTCGCGGTCGTCAGCGCGGTCCGCTCCCGTGCCGGACCGTGAGCACGACCCGGCCGCTCAGGGCGTCGGCAGCTGGAGGACGAAGCGCGCACCGCTGGGGGCGTTCGGCTCGTAGCGGATCTCGCCGTCGTTGAGCTCGGCGAGGCCACGCACGATCGCGAGCCCGAGCCCGGTGCCGCTCACCTCCCGGCTGGTCCCGGTGCTGCCCTGGGTGAACGCCTCGAACAGTCGCGGGACCAGGCCCGGATCCACACCTGCCCCGCGGTCGGTCACCGCGATCTCGACGACGCCCGGCCCCAGCCGACGCAGCCGCACACCCACCGGCGGTCGCCCGTACTTCACCGCGTTCTCGACGAGGTGCCCGATCATGCGACGCCCGTGATCCGGGTCCAGCTCGACGTCGACCCCAGACGGGACCTCCACCCGCACGTCACCGGCGTCGGGGACCCGCCGGACCGCGTCGGCGATGAGCTCGGCGGCGCAGATCACCTCCGGGTGGGCCGTCACCATCCCGCCGGTGAGCTGCGCCGCGACGATGAGGTCACCCAGGCGTCGGCTCAGCTCGTCCGCCGCGACCCCGACGTCCTCGACGTGCTCGCGGCGCTCCTCCTCGGAGAGCACCTCCCAGTGGTCGGTCAGCAGCTCGATGTAGCCGAGGATCGTCGCGACCGGCGTGCGCAGCTCGTGCGACGTCTTCGAGATCAGGTCGCCCTTGAGCTCTTCGAGCTGCTGCAGCTGCGTGTACGCCGACGCGAGCTCGGCCGTCTGGTCGCGCAGCGCCGTCTCCGCCCGGACGAGCTCGGTGATGTCCACGAGCGAGACCACGACCCCACCCCGTTCGCCGGCGGCGATCGCCGGGAGCCGGCTCGTGTTCACCCGCACGTCACGGCCGTCCGCCTCGCCGGGGAGCGAGGCGGTGACGTCCACTCGCGCGCGACCGTCCCGGATCGTCGCGACCACGGGATGGTCGTCCTCGAAGGGGGTGCCGTCCGGGCGGCGCAGGTCCGGCGCGAGTTCCAGGAAGTGCCAGCCGCGCACCTCGTTGACGGCGAACCCGAGCAGGTCCTCGGCCGCCGGGTTGCAGGCGATGAGCCGCCCGTCGTCGTCGAGCGCGAGCACCGCCTCCTCGAGCGAGTCGAGGACGGCGACGAGCCACTCCTCGCTGAACGTCGGCCGCTCGCCGGGAGGCGGTCCGCGCCGCGCCATCCATCCTCCTC
>CAZADJ010000126.1:0-8001 GCA_964483845.1 uncultured Actinomycetota bacterium
CGAGAAGCGTGCCCCGGACTGGACCGGTTTCCCGTACCACTACTGACTGGCCCTGTCGCGTAGCACGACGCGTCCGGTGCCCCCTGGTCCCGTCGGTCTCCGCTGCCTACCGGTCGGCGCCGGCTTCGAGGACCTCCTTCATGTTCTCGAGGTTGGAGCGCACGTCCTTGGTGTACATGCGGTTCACGATCGGATCCGCCAGCTTGCCGAAGAACCCGCCGAAGCTGTCGGACTCCTGGTGCCAGCTCACCTTCGTGGCCCCGTCGGCGTCCTCGTAGGTGATCTCGATGGTGAACGGGATGTCGGACTCGACGCTGCGCTGGGCGAAGACGCTGGGCGGGTCGTGCTGTGTGACCTCCGACGTCCACTCGACCTGCTTGCCGGCGACTTTGGTGACGCCACGGAAGCGCGTCCCCTCGCCGATGGGGCCGTCGGTGATCTGCTCGAACTCGACCAGGTTCGAGCTCGTCAGGACGATGTTCTCCGGGGCGGTGGCGAACTCCCAGACCTCCTCGCGCGGACGATCGATCACGATGCTCTCGTCGACCACTGGCACGGCTGTCTCCTCGGTCGGGTGGGGTGAGGGTACGACGGAACGGGGGGTGGTGGAAGGGGCCGGATCGCTTCCGGAGGGGTCGACTGATCCCGTCGCGCTCGAGCTCCGACCTGATCGCCTCCGACCAGCCGACGACCGCCGCGCCGCCCTGCTCGGGTGGACGCTCCGGTGGACGCCCCGGTGACGAGCGCCAACGGATCGCCCACGCCAGCTCCTCGTGCCGCCCGAGGGCCGACGCAACCGCCCGTAGGCTGCAGCCGGTGCTGCGGCCGGCGACGAACGGACCGACGGTGAGTCAACGGCTGATCGAGCCGAGCGGGATCCAGCGTGCGCTCGTCGTCGCGCTGCCCTACTACGGCGCGGCGTTCCTCGTCCTCGGGGTGGCGGCGCTCGGGATCGCGGTCTACGCGACCTTCTGGCTGCCCGACCCGGAGCCGGTGACACGTGCGCTCGGGATCCCCCTGACCGTCGTGTGGGTGACGGTCGGCTCCGCGTTCACGTGGGCGTGGTTGCGCGTCCCGCGCTCCATCCTCGTCGGGAGCGACGGTCACATCACCATCCGCGACGCCCGCGGCGAGCGTGGTCCGTACGCTGCCGACCGGGTGCTCGAGGTCCGCAGGACGCGACTGTTCCCCCACCCGGGGGCGGTCCGGCTCGCTCTCGACGACGGCGAGGTCGCCTACCTCGGGCTCCACGACGGCGTCCCCGATCTCGTCAGCCTGGTCGCGCGCCGGAACCCGGAGGCGTTGGCGTGAGGTTCTCGCTCTTCTACGAGTTGCAGCTGCCGCGTCCGTGGGACGAGGGCGCCGAGGAACGGCTGATGGGTGAGGCGCTCGAGCAGATCGAGCTCGCCGACCGTCTCGGCTTCGACCGGGTCTGGGAGGTCGAGCACCACTTCCTCGAGGAGTACGCGCACTCGTCGGCACCCGAGGTGTTCCTCGCGGCGGCGAGTCAACGCACCGAGCGGATCCGGCTCGGACACGGCATCGTCCAGCTCCCCCCACCCATCAACCACCCCGCGCGCACGGCCGAGCGGGTCGCCACGCTCGATCTGCTCTCCGGTGGACGCGTCGATCTCGGCACCGGTGAGGGGTCCTCGCAGGTCGAGCTCGGGGCGTTCGGCGTACGTCGCGATGCGAAACGGGAGCAGTGGAGCGAGGCGCTCGAGGTGATCGTGCGCCTGCTCACCGAGGACCCGTTCACCGGTCACCGCGGGCGTTGGATCGAGCTCCCGCCCCGCAACCTCGTCCCGAAGCCGAAGCAGCGCCCCCACCCGCCGCTGTGGATGGCCTGCTCACGGCGCGAGACGATCGAGGTCGCCGCGCGCCACGGGCTCGGCGCGCTCTCCTTCTCGTTCGTCGATCCCGAGGACGCCGTCCCGCACGTGGAGGCCTACGAGCGCATCCTCACCTCGGACGAGTGCGTTCCGATCGGCCGTTCGGTCAACCCGAACCTCGCCGTGACGCTGCCGTTCATGTGCCACGAGGACGAGAGCGTCGCGATCGAACGTGGCATCGACGGAGCGCACTTCTTCGGCTACTCGCTCGCCCACTACTACGTGTTCGGCGAGCACCGGCCCGGCCGCACCGACCTCTGGGAGGAGTTCGACCGCTACCGCCACGAGCGGGGTTTCGCTCGCGAGATCATCCGCGCGGAGAAGCAGCCGCTCGGTATGCGGGTGCTGCAGGATGCCGTCGGGTCGCTGCGCGGCGCTGTCGGCACGCCCGAGCAGCTGACGGACCTGGTGTCCCGCTACCAACGGGCCGGGGTCGACGAGGTGATCCTCGTCGCCCAGGCCGGCCGCAACCGCCACGAGCACATCTGCGAGGCGCTCGAGCTCTTCGCCGAACGGGTCATGCCGCGGTTCGTGGAGGGGCGCGAGGAGCGCGAGGCGCGGAGGGCCGAGCGGCTCGCCCCGGCGATCGAGGCCGCGCTCGCGCGACGGGCGCGGGTGCCGGACCGGGACGTCGGCGGGTACGCGATCTCCCCGGCGGGCGAGTTCGCGCCGACGGGGGAGATCGCTCCGCGCACCGGCGGTGGTGTCGACGTCCGCAGACGAGCGGAGGACGCGGGGCTCGCGGCGCTCCGGGCGGTCGTGTCCCGGGTCGACGACCGGCAGCTCGAGCGGGTCGTCGGTAGCGGGCCCGGCATGCGCACCCTCTTCACCGCGATCGTCGCCTCCCTGGACCCCGAGGCGGCCGGGGACCTCGACGCGACCATCCGCTTCCAGCTCCGCGCCGACGGCACCAGCCACACGTGGGGGCTGCGGATCCGCGACGGACGCGCGTCGGCCCGTGCGGGCGAGCCACCGGAGCCCGACGTCACCATCGGCGCGGAGCTCGCCGACTTCCTGCGGATCGCGGTGGGCGAGATCGCCGCCGGTCGCGCGGTGATGGACGAGCGCCTGCGCGTCGTCGGGGACGTCGGGGTCGCGTCCCGGATGCTCACGGCCTTCGCTCCCAGCGGCGGGCCGTGGTGAGCCCGACGGAGCCGGCCGGCGGACGTGGGCCGCGGGACCCCCGATCGGGACCACGGGCCGGATAACCCTTCATCGGATCGAGCCGGCCTGGTAGACAGGAGGCGACGCTCGAGGAGGGCGACCCGTGGACGGTGGGCAGCTCACGCTGGACGGGAGCGGTGACGCCGACCAGCTCGATGAGCGGCTGGAGGAGGCGCGACGGATCCTCGACGGCAAGGTCGGCGACGGGTGGGTCGAGGCCCTGGCGCCGGTCGCGCCGAGGATCGCGCAGCTCGGGGACTTCCTGCGCGCCGAACAGGAGGCCGGTCGTCGCTTCCTGCCCCGGGGGGACCGCATCCTGGCCGCGTTCCAGACCCCGTTCGACGAGGTGCGCGTGCTGCTCGTCGGCCAGGACCCGTACCCGACACCGGGGCACCCGATCGGGCTGTGCTTCAGTGTCGCCCCCGACGTCAGTCCGCTGCCCGGGAGCCTCCGCAACATCTTCGTGGAGTACCGCGACGACCTCGGCCACCCGGAGCCCTCGAACGGAGACCTCACGCCGTGGGCGGAGCAGGGGGTGATGCTGCTCAACCGGGTGTTGACCGTGCGACCGGGAGCGCCCGCCTCGCACCGGGGCGAGGGCTGGGAGGAGGTGACCGAGCAGGCCATCCGTGCCCTGGCCGGCCGCGACGCGCCGTTGGTCGCGATCCTGTGGGGCAACGACGCCCGGAGTCTCAAGCCGATGCTCGGCGACACCCCCGTGATCGAGAGCTCGCACCCGAGCCCGATGGCCGCCCACTACAGCTTCTTCGGGTCCCGCCCGTTCAGTCGCACGAACGAGCTGCTCGTCCGACAGGGTGCCGACCCGGTGGACTGGCGACTGCCGTGAGCGGATGATCCCCGACGCCCGGTCGACCTCGACGCGCGTCCCGAGCCCGACGACGGCCTAGCCTGAAGGTCTCACCGTCGCGGGGAGCGCCGTGCTGCTGGAGCAGTTCCACCTCGAGAGCCTGGGTCACGCCTCGTACCTCGTCGGCGACACGGACAGCGGGGATGCGGTCGTCGTCGACCCACGTCGCGACGTGGACGTCTACCTGGCGGCGGCGCGCGACCAGGGCATGCGCATCCGTCACGTCATCGACACCCACCAGCACAACGACTACCTCTCCGGCGTTCGCGAGCTCGTGGAGCGCGCCGGTGCGCGCGCCCTCGGCAGCGCGGCGGCGACCCTCGGCTACGACCACGACCCGGTGAAGGACGGCCAGGAGGTCCACCTGGGCGACGTGGCACTCCGGGTGCTGCACACGCCGGGGCACACCCCCGAGCACGTCTCCCTCCTCGTCTTCGACCCCGAGCACTCGGTCGACGAGCCGGCCGCGCTGCTGTCGGGCGGCGCGCTGCTCGTCGGGGACCTCGCACGCCCCGACCTGCTCGGCGGCGAGAGCGAGACGCGGGCGGCGGCGCGGGAGTTCTGCCGGACGATCCAGGAGCAGATCCTCGAGCTGCCCGACCACGTCCTCGTCTACCCGACCCACGTCGCGGGATCGCTCTGCGGGGGCTCCATCGGGCAGCGGCTGGTGACGACCGTGGGCTACGAGCGGCGCACCAACGCGATCCTCTCGCGGGTCTCCACCAAGGACGAGTTCGTGGAGGAGTGCCTCCGACTGGACGACCTCCCCGCCGTGCCTCCGTACTGGCGGCGCATGCGGGCACAGAACCAGGAGGGCCCGGAGCTGCTGGGCGTCGTCGATCCGCCACCAGCGCTGACCGCCGCGCAGGTCGCCGACGTGATCGACGACGGGGCGGTCGCGCTCGACGTGCGGCCCCCGGAGGCGTTCGCCGGTGGGCACATCCCGGGAGCGATCTCGGTCGGGCTGTCCCCGCTGTTCCCGACGTGGGCCGGCACCGTGCTGCCCGAGGGCGCCCGGGTGGTGCTCGTCACCGAGGAACCGGCCGACCTCGAACCGGCGACGTGGGACCTGCTGCGCATCGGCTACCAGCGTCCGATCGGGTTCCTGGCCGGTGGCATGCGCTCCTGGCGCGTCGACGCCCGTCCCCTGCGCTTCCTCGACCAGGTGACCGTCCACGAGCTCGCGGGGCGCCACGACGAGGTGGAGATCCTCGACGTGCGGCAGCCGGGAGAGTGGGCGGCCGGACACGCGCCGGGCGCACGCTTCATCACCGGCGCGGAGATCTGCGATCGCATCGACGAGGTGCCGCGTGACCGCGAGGTGGTCGTGACCTGTGGCAGCGGGTACCGCTCGACCGTCGCGGCGAGCGTGCTGCTGCGGGCCGGTCACGAGCACGTCCGCAACCTCCTCGGCGGGATGGGCGCCTGGGCGGCGGCGGACCTGCCGACCGAGGGCTCGGGATGACCGCCCCGGCCCGTGGCGGAGCCGACGGCTCCGGCGACCGACCACTGTGGGGGCGGACGGCCGCGGAGATCGCGGAGCTCGTGCGTGCGCGCCGGGTCACCGCCGAGCAGGTCCTCGTCGAGCACCTCGGTCGCATCGACGAGCGGGAGCCGGCGCTGAACGCGTTCGCGGTGATCGGCCGCGTCGCGGCGCTGGAGGAGGCCCGCTCGCGCGACCGACGCGATGATCTCGACCGGCTGCCCCTCGCCGGGGTCCCGGTCGCGGTGAAGGACGACGTGGACGTCGCGGGCCTACCGACCCGCAAGGGGTCGCTGGCCACCGCACCGCTCGCGGTGGAGGCCGACGACACGATGGTCGCACGCCTGCGCCGTGCGGGGGCGGTGGTCGTCGGGAAGACCAACGCTGCGGAGCTCGCGGCGTGGCCGTTCACCGAGACGCTCGCGTTCGGGGTCACGCGCAACCCGTGGCGACTCGACCGCACGCCGGGTGGCTCCAGCGGCGGGAGCGCCGCGGCCGTCGCGGGCGGGATGGTCCCGATCGCGGTCGGCAGCGACAGCCTCGGCTCCATCCGGATACCGGCGGCGTGCTGCGGGCTCGTCGGGATCAAGCCCGGCACCGGCCTCGTTCCACGCCCGCGCGGCGCGGGCCACGCCTGGTTCGGCATGACCGAGCACGGTCCCCTGGCCACCTGCGTGGAGGACGTCGCACTCACGCTGTCGGTGATGGCCGGCGACGGGGTCGGGTCCGCGGTGCAGCCACCGACGGCCCCGCTGCGGGTGGCGACCTCGACCCGTCCTCCGCTGCCCGGCATCCCGGTCGCACGAGCGGACGGCGACGCCGTCGCGACCCTGGCCGGTGTCCTGGAAGCCGCCGGCCACACCGTCACCGAGGCCGATCCGCCGTACCCGTCGGATCTCGTCCTGACCGTCACCCGGCGCTGGGACGGGGCGATCGCCGCGGACGCGACCGGGCTCGACCGGCGTCTGCTGTCCACCCGGATCCGTCGCAAGGCGCGGGCGGGCCGGCTGGTGCAGCGCATGTCGCCCTCGACCACCGCCGAGGCGGACGAGTTCCGCGAGCTGATGGACGCGTGGTTCCGCGGGCACGACGTGCTGCTCACCCCCGTGCTCGCCCGGGCACAGCTGCGGGTGGGGGCGCTCCACCGGCGCGGCTGGCTCGCCTCGAACCTGGTCTCCGCCCGGTTCGCGCCGTTCCCCGCGCCGTGGAACCTCAGTGGCTACCCGGCGGTCGCGGTTCCCGCCGGCGCGACCCGCGGCGGACTGCCCGTCGGCGTGCAGCTCGTCGCGCCGCGCGGCCGTGAGGACGTCCTGCTCGGTCTCGCGAGCCAGCTCGAGCTCCTGCGACCGTGGCCACGCCTCGCTCCCGACACGGCGAGCGTCAACCCGGGTGGCTCGGTGCGCTGACACGGGCGCCGCGGAGCTCGAGGGTGGCCGAACGGTCGGGCCGGAGAGGCCACACCGGCGCCGGTCCGGGTCATATTGCGGCTGGCGCCCGGACGGGCGTCGCGTCGCGCCACGTACCGGTAGGAGGGTTCGGTGACCATGACATCGGGGACGCCGCAGAAGGCACGCAAGGTCGCGCCGACACCGACGCTCACCGCCCGTTCGGGTGAGGTGGCCGGCGCCGTGATCCGCCTCTCCGAGGACGACGGCACCATCGGGCGCCGGGAGGACAACACCTACGTGATCCCCGACCTGCGTGTCTCGCGGGTGCACGCGTCGGTGAAGCGGGAGGCCGGGTCCTACGTCATCACCGACCTCGGGAGCAGCGGTGGCACGGAGGTGAACGACGAGGTGATCTCCGGTCCGCACGCCTTGCACCACGGTGACGTCATCGCCCTCGGGGCGGTCGAGTTCGTCTTCGAGGATCCGAGCAAGATGGGCCGGGACGACGACACCACGGTGGTGATGGAGGTGCCCGACGCGCCGGTGGGCCCGAGCCTCTCGCCGCGTCAGCAGCAGGTCCTCGAGGGCATGGCCGAGGGGAAGACGAACAAGGAGATCGGCGAGGCTCTCGGCGTCACCGAACGCACCGTCAAGGCGTACGCCCAGGAGCTCTACGACAAGCTCGACGCCCGCAACCGCGCCGGCGCGGTCGCGGAGGCGATGAAACGCGGTCTGCTCTGACGCCCGGTCTCTGACGCCCGGTCGCTCGCACGCACGGTCGACAGGCGGTCTGGACCGCGATGGATCGGATCACCCGAGCGCGGGGCCGTGACCGGTACGGGTCGTCCGATCACGGGTCGCCCGGATCACGGGTCATCCGACGAGCAGGACGATGATCACGATCAGCACCACGAGGCCCAGTCCGCCGCCGAACGGTGCGTAGCCCCAGCTGCGGCTGTAGCCCCACGTCGGCAGCAGGCCGATGAGCAGCAGGATGAGCAGGATGGTGAGCAGGATCCCCATGGGAGGCCCTCCCGTCGTCGAGCACCGTGGGGTCGATGTCCGAGACCGCCCCGGTGGACGGTCCGTGACCGCCACATCGATGACGGTACGAGCCGTCGCGGCTCCTGCGGCGCCGGCGCGGGTCCCAACGGACACTCGGCGTGCTGGCAGCCGACCTTCGGCCAGGGGCAAGGTGTCCCCACG
>CAZADJ010000127.1:0-7994 GCA_964483845.1 uncultured Actinomycetota bacterium
GCGCGCCAGGCTGGACCCGCTTCAGGACCCGGTGGGCGGTGTCCTCGACGTGTTCAGTGGCAACGTCGTGGGCGACGCCCGTGCGGACCTCGACGTGGAGCGTCGCGACGAACCGGTCGGGATCGGTGCGGTAGGGCGAGAAGCGGATGTCGGCATCGACGAGACGTGCGACGTCGGCCTCCTCGAGCGCCTGCTCGATGTCGATGGTCGCGACGTTGACGAGGCGGTCGCGCTGTGTCATCGGGGCGGCGACCGCGACGAGCGCGAGCACCACGAACGCGATGAGGCTGACCGCGGCGGCGACGGGGAAGACCCCGCGACGGCCGACCGTGAACGATGGCCGGGAGGGGGACAGCCCGTGGAGGCGGAAGACCACCGCCGCGACGAGGTTGATCCCGACCAACTGGGCGCCGACCACGAACAGCGCGACGGCGGCCAGGTCCCAGCGGGCGATGGCGGCCGCCATCCCGGCGACCCCCGCAGGTGGGGCGAGCGCGGCTGCGACGAGCATCCCGACCGCGGCGCCCGACACGGTGTTCGTCTCGTCGGAGTGGAGCACGAACAGCGCCCCGGCCACTCCGGCGGCGATCGGCAGGAGCACGCTGTAGGGGGAGAGGGAGACCACGTCGACCATCAGCGTCGTCGGCAGGCGCGTGCGCACCGCCAGGCTGATGGCGGCGGCGACCGCGATCGTCACGAGCACCGTCCACG
Organism: uncultured Actinomycetota bacterium; assembly: GCA_964483845.1. Taxonomy (GTDB): domain Bacteria; phylum Actinomycetota; class Nitriliruptoria; order Nitriliruptorales; family JAHWKO01; genus CAZADJ01. The sequence continues at coordinate 712 of CAZADJ010000127.1, forward strand.
CGTACTGGACGAGCCCGCGCTTCAGCATCGGCACGTCCCCGGCGGCGCTGCCGAGGGCGGTGGTGAGCGCCGGCACGGCGAACGGTGCGACGAGCATCGCCGCGACGAGCAGGTAGCCGGTCTCCTCGTACAGGCCGATCCAGACGACCGCTCCCGCGACCGCGGCGTAGCCGAGCAGCGCGACGGTGGTCGACTCGCCGAGCGTGCGGCTGAGGAACACCTCGATCGCGCTCCGCGGTGTCACGTCGAGCGCGGGGCGCGGACGCTGGTAGCTGTCGGAGGCGAGCGCGATCGCCCCGGTGGTGTCCAGCGTGATCCTGACGTCCTCCATGTCCCCGACCGCCGCGATGACGTCGTCGACCGCCTCGTTGGTCACCTGCACCGTCACGACGTCCCACTCGCCGTCGGGATCGTGCCCCCGCACGGCGACGGCGTTCACCGTCGAGATGTCCGCGAGACGTCCGAAGACGTCGTCGGCGTCACCCGCCGGCACCATCACACGGATGCGACGCATGCGCGCATCATCGCGGTGAGCGGGGAGGTGTCGCTACCGGCGGACGATGGTGCGACACGGAGAGGAGCAGGTCGCGTCCGACGGCGGTGACCGCCGCTGCTCCCCTCCGTCGGGTCCGGACGCGAGCTGCGTCCTCAGGAGGTGGTGCGCTCGTCGTCGACCTCGCCCCTCCAGGCGCCGGTCTCACGGCCGCGCTCCTCGATGAACTCCTTGAACCGCTCGAGGTCGGCCTCGACGCGGCGGTCGGTGACGTTCAGCGCGTCGGCCGCCTTCTCCCTCCAGTCCTCGGGTTCGAACTCGAACTCGAGGTTCACGCGGGTCCGATCGTCGTCGAGCCGGTCGAAGGTGACGGTGCCGGCGTGGGTGATCTCGCCGGTGGCGCGCCACGCGATCTTCTCGTCCGGGGTCTGGTCGGTGATCTTCGCCGTCCACTCGCGCTCGGCGCCGGCGATGTTGCCCTTCCAGTTCAGCGTGACGTCGTCGACCTGCTCGACGCGTTCGACGTTGTTCATGAACTCCGGGAAGTCCTCGAACTGCGTCCACTGGTTGTAGGCGGTCTGGAGATCCACCTCCACGTCGATGCTCTTGGTGATCTGGGAAGCCATGTCGTCCCCCGTCGGGTCGGTTGCGTGTGCTCGTCGCAGCGCCGCATCTGCGGCGTCCAGTGCAAGCGTGGGGGCAGCGGACGCTCGTCGTGACGCCGGACCCGGTCGGAAGGAGCGGGGCCGGAGGTCGCCGCGTCGTTCGTCCGGGCCGCGCGCCCCGGTCAGCGGATCGAGCGGAGGTCACCCGGTGTCCGGGTCGGCGTCCGGCCGTCACCGCTGGACAGCCGTAGCACCGCCTCGAGCGTGTCCTCCACCCCGGCCTGGTAGGCGGTCGGGTCGTCGAACATGGTCGCGTTCCTGATCAGTCGCAGCCGGAGCCTCGCGAGCTGCTCCTCGGTGACCATCCACCTCGTCGTGCTCCCCCCGTCCATCACGCGCTCCTCCGTGTCGGCAGCGGCCGACCCGGTCGGGTCGACCCTCGCATCGTCGGTCGTCCTGGTCGTTCCCGCTACGTCCCTTCGCCCACCGACGTCGTGGTCGGCCCAGCGCCGCTCCGCCCGTCCCGGGATCCGCCCGGGTGCGGGTGCACGACGCGGGGGCGGCGCGGTGGCGCCGCCCCCGGGATCCAGCGGTGTGGGACTCAGGTCCCCTGGTGCTTCTCCTGCTCCTTCTCGGCCTTCTCGGCCTCCTCGCGGTGCTCAGCCTTCTCCTGCTGGGCCTCGCCCTCGTTGGCGAGCTCGTCGCTACCGGTGGCCTTGCCGGCCACTTCCTTCGCCGTGCCCTTCAGCTTCTCTGCGGACTCGTCGGTCATCTCGTCCCCCGTCGTCGGGTGTTGGTGTCCATCACATCCCGCACGGTACGGGCGGCGGACCGCGGTCAGCCCCGGAGTGGGGGCCGAACGGTCACCGGACCCGGCCGCTCCGGGCGGGCGGCGGCAGCGGGTCCTGCGAGGATCGTGCCCAGGTGCTGTCCGCCGTCGTCTGTAGGGTCCACGCGGACGGTGAGGCGGGACAGGGAGGCACGAGGTGGATCCGATCGGTTACCAGGTCACCGTCGACGCACACGACCCGCACGCTCAGGCCAGCTTCTGGGCGGCGGCCCTGGGCTTCGTCGTCGAGGACAACGACGCGGTGATCCGTGAGGTACTCGAGCACGGACCGGCCACCGAGGACGACGTCGTCGAGATCGACGGTCGGCTCCACTGGCGCACCATGAGCGCCATCCGTCACCCCGACGACGTCGGCACCGGTCCGTTCGAGGACCCGGCCCCACGGCGCCTGCTGTTCATCGCCGTCCCGGAGGCCAAGACGGTCAAGAACCGGGTGCACCTCGACCTCAACGTCGGACGCGACCGCATCGACGAGGAGGTCGCGCGCCTGACCGGCCTCGGAGCGACCGAGCTGTACCGCGTCGACGAGCCCGGGGCGTTCCACACCACGATGGTCGACCCCGAGGGCAACGAGTTCTGCGTGCAGTGACCGGAGCCGTCGATGCCGACGACGGGGGCGGTCGCGGATCCGTCCCGGAGCCGACGCAACCGTTCGGGGTCCTCGTGCGTCTGAGTAGGTGACGGAGCGGACGAGGACACGACCGTGCTGGACAACCTCTTCACCGTCGCGATGCTGATCGCGGTGACGATCGCCGTCGCATCGGTGATCATCCTGATCGTCGGTCGGGCGGAGCGCCCGGGACACGGGCGCGCCCGCGCGGGGGACGACCGCGTCGGTGTCGACCGTGGCCGGATGAGCGATGCGTGACGTCGTCGGCCGGGTCGGAGACGAGGGACTCGCGCCGCGGACGACGTCGTCGGCGCACCTCGTCGGCGCACAGCGTGACTGGCGGGCGGAGGCGCGGCGGATCGAACGCCGCCACCGCCTCGAGCTGATCGCCGCCACGGTCACCGTGCTCGCGCTGACCGCGGCGTTCCTGCTCGTGCAGGTGGGGTGACCGCCGGGTCCGATGTCCTGCGACGCCGGGCCGTGTTCCACCGGACCGACGCCCAGCAGTCCCGACCGACACCGACCTCGGCAGCGTTCAGTGCCAGTCGATGTCGACCACCTCGACCGGCTCCGCGATCCCCTTCAGCGCGACGCTGCGTGGCGCCGAGACCGGGTGGGACATCGACGCCGAGACGGTCTCGCGGCTGGCCACGATCTCGCCGGCTCCGGCCAGCGCACCGATGCGGGCCGCCTCGTGCACGCCGAACCCGTGGTAGTTGTCCCCGACCTGGGCGGCCTCCGAGGCGTGGAGACCGATGCGGATCTGCGGCGCGAACCCGTGCTGCCGGCGATGGTCGTCGAAACGACGCTGGATCGCGACGGCGCAGGCGATCGCGGCCTCCGGGCTGTCGAACCCGACGAAGAACCCGTCACCGGTGGAGGTGACCTCCTGCCCCTGGTGTGCGGCGAAGAGCGCCCTCATGGTCTCGTCGTGCCAGCGCAGCAGGTTCGTCCAGGCGTCGTCGCCGACCGCCTCGACGAGGTTCGTCGAGTTGACGATGTCGGTGAACATGAACGTCTTCACCACGCGGCGCGCCTGACCGGCCCGGGTGCGCAGCTGCCACGGCAGGAGCTCGTCGACCTCCTCGATCGTGATCGCATCGGTCGGGCACGACAGGGCCGCGGCGCGCAGCACCTCGGCCTCGACGCTGTCCGGGTCGACGATGTCGGCCTTGTAGGCGTCGCCCGGGACCCAGTCGAACGCGGTCGGGGCGAGGGTGATGCAGTTGCCCGCCCCGATGCACCTGTGGCGGTCGATCCTGGCTCTCAGCACCGGGCCACCTCCCTAGATCACCCGCTCGCGGAACGCGAAGGCGGCCGCCTCGGCGCGTGAGCCGATCCCCACCCGGGCCTGGAACTCGGCGAGTCGACGTGTCAGGCCGTCGTCGTCGAGGCCGAGCGCGTCCGCGATCTGCCGGTTGGTCCGCCCGTCGACGAGCAGGCGGAGCAGTCGCGCGTCGTCCTCGCCGAGGCCGGCGCCGGGGTGCTCGCGTGGCGCCGGTCCGTGGTCGAGCGGGCCGGCGAGCTCGGTGAGTTCGTGGCCGACCGGCCCGAGGAACCACCGCACCCGTACGTCCTCGTCGACGATGCGCTGGGCGATCAGCATGAGCGCGATCCGCACCATCTGCCCGGCGTAGCCCCGCTCCTCGTCGCTGCCGCCGGCGAGGATCGCCCGGGTCGCGGGGACCCGGATGTCGAGGTTGAGGTCCTCGAGGTCCGCGTCGAGGAGGGTCTCGACCGCGCGGCGGGCGGCGTCCAGGGCCCCGGCCGGGTCCCCCCGGGCGGTGCGCACCCGCGTGAGCGCGGCGTGCGCCCGTGCCCCCCACAGGGGATGGCCGGGGAGCGAGCCGACGGCCTCCGTCGTCGCGGCGGCGTGACGCTCGGCGAGTTCCAGGAGCTCCTCGTCCCCGATCCTCTCACCGAGCCGGGCCACCTCCCCGGCGAGATGGGCCAGTGCCTCGCAGCGCGCCGGGAGGCGACGGTGCTGCTCGGCGAGCTCCACCGCCTGGCCGAGGTGATCGAGCATCCCCTCGCGATCACCGGCGGCAGCGCAGCAGGAGCCGCGCCACATCGCCAGCTGACGGGCTTTGAAGGGCGTCGGGTCGGCGCTGGCGGCGGCCGCCGCACGGTCGACCCATCCCACGGCCGCGTTCAGGTCCGCGAGCTCGAGGTGGACCATCGCGACGCCGCCGGCGGCGAGGAACGCCAACGACCGATCGCCGAGCAGCTGCGCCCGTTCGTACGCGTCGGTGCCGCGGTCGACGGCGAGGTCCGGGACGACCTTCGCGCGGGCGAACACGTGGACGCCGTAGAGCATCTGGGCCTCGGCGCGGTCGCGCTCGCTCTCGCGGCTCAGGGAGGCGAGCTGCGTGGCGAGGTGGCGGATCTCCTCCAACCGCCGCGCCGACGCGTTGAGGTGGATGTCCGGGGCGAAGCGGATGTAGGCGAGGGCGATGATCGACGACATCAGGCCGCGCCGGTCGCCGACCTCCTCGAACAGCGCCACGGCCCGTTCGAGCAGCTCCACGGAGCGGGCGTACAACGGAGCGACCCCCATGGTCGTGAGGATCCCGTCCGCGGTCTCGCCGCCCGCGACGCGTGCGAGCACCTCCTCGATGCCGTGCGTCTCCTCGTACTCCCGGAACCACGAGCGGACCCGACCGGTGGTGATGACCCCGAGCTCGCGGGTCGCGGCCGCGAGCGCGGCGACGTCGTCGAGCTCCCGGGCGAGCTCGCAGGCGCACGTGAACGCCTCTTCGGCTCGGTCCAGGTCCGACTCCTGGTCCGGTGGGGTGTACGACTCGCCGAGTGGCTTGCCGAGGTAGCCCTGCCCCAGCTCGAGGCAGGCGGTGAGCTCGACACGGGTGTCACCGCGCGCAGCGGCGGTGGCGCGGACCTCCGCGGCCAGCTGGAGTGCGCGGTCATCATCACCGGTGAGGCGCAACGCCGCGGCGCGACGCAGCGACGCCTCCAGCTCCGCGTGGGTGTCGCCGAGCGCCTCGGCGAGGGCGGTGAGCTCCGCCAGACCCTCGATGCGGTCCGCCGGTCGGCGCAGCATGCCGAGCGCGTCGTCGCGCGCGGTGAGCAGCGCGATCCGGTCCTGGGGCGCCGACACCACCGGCAGTGCCCGGTCGACGACGCGCAGCACCTCCTCCGGGGCGCTCGCCGCGAGTGCCGCCCTGGCCGCGTCGATGCTGAAGCGCGCCGCGCGCTCCCGGTCGCCCGCCGCGAGGGCGTGGCGGGCGAGCAGGGGGAGGCTCTCGGCGGGGACCTCGGCGCCGGCGGTCAGGAGGTCGACCAGCGCGGCATGCAACGCCCGGCGTCGGGGCGGGTTCAGCATCGAGAGGACGAAGGAGCGCACGTGCTCGTGCGCGAAGCGGTAGTCGGCGGGCGATCCCTCCGGGAGCTCGGTGACCAGGCCGGCGTCGACGGCCGGGCGGACGACCTCCGCGAGCTCAGCGGTCGCCTCCGGTCCACCCTCCCCGAGCTGCGCCTTCACCGCGAGCAGGTCGCGGAGGCTGAACGTGCGACCGATGACGGCCGCCTCGGCGAGGATCGACCGGGTCGGGCTCGGCAGCCGGGCGGCGCGCCGTTCGATGAGGGTTCGTACCGCGGACGGCACGAGCCGCTCGGCGTTCTTCGCGAGGGTCCACACGCCGTCGAGGCGCTGCACCAGGCTGGCGTCCCGGTACGTGCGGGCGAGCTCGCGGAGGATGAAGGGCACCCCCTCGGCCTGGGCGTGCATCGTGGCGGCACTCGACACATCCACCGGTCCGCCCAGCGCGTCGCGCAGGAGCTCGCCGCTCTCCGTCTGCGTCATGCGGGCGATGGTCAGCCGTCGCAGGACCCCCATCCGCTCCATGTCGGCGAGCAGCGGGGCCGCCTCGGTGCCGGCCATCTCCTCCGGCCGGACGGCGATCGCGAGGAACAGCGGGACGTCGGTGACCGAGCGGACGAGGTAGCGCAGCAGGCGGACGCTGTCGTCGTCGGCCCACTGGAGGTCGTCGAGGAGAAGCGCCACGGGGACCGCCGTCGCGAGGGAGCGGACCGCGACGGCGGCGAGGTCGAGGACCCTGAGGAGCTTCTCGTCTGGGGACAGGCCCGCGAGACCGGGGTCGTCGGCGCCGGAGACGGCGTTGGCCGCCCGGCGCAGGTCCTCGGCGATCGGTCCGACGGCCGCGTCGTGGGCCTCGCGGGCGCGCAGGATCCCCCGCGCCAGCAGGAACGGGCCCCGCAGCTCCTCGTCGGCGGTGACGGAGATGGTGGTGAAGCCCCGCTCGGTCGCGATCTGCGCCGCCGCGACGAGCAGGCGGCTCTTGCCGATCCCGGGCTCACCCTCGAGCGAGACCGCGGCCAGACGGCCGGAGCGGGCGACGTCGAGCTGCTGCCTGATCGCGCCGATCTCCGGTCCGCGGCCGACGATCTCCCCGTGGTCCCCACCGGCGTCGAGCGCGAGCGTCGCCGGGGCGGTGAACGGGGCCGGTCCGCGATCCTCCATCGGCGGAGTGTGCCCGCTGCGGGGGCCGCGGGCCAGCGGTTCCGGGGATCCGATCGCTGCGTCAGAGCGGCCGCGCCCGCGTGCCGTCCCGGAGGAACGTGAGGACCGCGGCGACGCGGCGGTGGACCTGCGGCTCGTCGGAGAGCCCGAGCTTGGCGAAGATCGACGTGGAGTACTTCTCGATCGACGACTCCGACAGGTGCAGGTGTTCGGCGACCGCGGCGTTC
>CAZADJ010000128.1:0-7841 GCA_964483845.1 uncultured Actinomycetota bacterium
ATGCCGTCGGGCGGGTCGAGCCAGCCGGGGAGGCGGGCCCCGCCCGCCATCACCGCTGCGCGCTGCTCCGGATCGACCTGGGAGAGCAGCTGCTCCCACTCGACGGCGAGCTCGGCGCGCAGGCGGTCCTCGGCGCCGCGCTCGACGTGGACGTCGACGCCGTCGTCGTGGAGGGTCGTCTCGAGGAGCTCCACGCGGCCGGCCACGCGGGCGCGGACGACGTCGACGAGCGCCGGGTGGAAGCGTCCGAGGCGCGCCCGGCTGGGCACCGCCACCGCCGTCGTCGCGGCGGGGACGAGCACGACGCCGCAGTCGACGCACCGCTGGACGCCGTCGAGGTACTCGTCGCCGCACGTCGGGCAGTGCATGGGACACCTTCGGGGACCGGCTCGTGCCGCGAGGGTACGCGGCACCGACGGTACGGTGCCGGCACGCGACCTCGACCGGAGCCGGAGACGTGACCGAGCGGATCTACTCCACCGACCAGTACGCCCGGGAGGTCGACGCCCGTGTCGTCGACGTCGAGCCCGACGACGGGCGCGTGCTGCTCGACCGCACCGTCTTCTACCCGGGGGGCGGCGGTCAGCCGCCCGACACCGGTGAGCTGTGGGTCGGGGACGTCCGGCTCGTCGTGGCGCGGGTCGCCGCCGACGACCGCGGCCTGTGGCACTGGATCGAGGGCGAGGGGCTCGGCGGGCCGCCGCCGGTGGGCACCGAGGTGCGCGCCGCCGTCGACTGGGACCGGCGCTACCGGCTCATGCGTACCCACACCGCGATGCACGCGCTGTGCGGCGTGGTCTGGAACCGGTTCGAGAGCCCGGTCACGGGCGGCAACATGAAGCCGGGGGAGGGGCGACTCGACTTCGAGCTCCCCGACTGGGACCCCGAGGAGCGGGACCCGATCGAGGAGGAGCTGAACCGCCAGCTGCAGCTGGCACGGCCGGTCGAGATCGGGTTCCTCGCGCGCGAGGAGGCGGACCGCGACCCGAGCCTCATCCGGACGAAGGTGTCGCTCCTCCCGGACCACCTGCGCACGGTGCGGGTGGTCGACATCGTCGGGCTCGACCGCCAGGCCGACGGGGGCACGCACGTGGCGTCGACGACCGAGGTCGGACGGGTGCGCATCACCAAGGTGGAGTCCAAGGGGCGCGGGTTCCGGCGCATCCGCCTCGGGCTGGAGGCGGAAGACGGGACGTGAGCGTCAGTGATCCTCGGCGCGCGGACGGACCGTGCGGGCACGGTCGCTGCGGCTGCGGGCGGTGGACCGCCCCGCGCGGCGGCGCTCGGCGCGCTCCAGCCGCTCGTTGTTGCGGGCGGTCCCGAGGGCGAGCACGGCTTCCATGGTTATCTCCGTTCGATGTTCGACGAACAGCGTTGGTAGATGTATATCGAACAGCGTCGAGTTCGTCAAGTGTCGAAACGGCCGTCCGGTGCTCGGGAGGGGGAGCACCGCGCCTTGGAGCCGAGAGGATGCCGGTAGCGGACCGCTCCTGCGCGGACTACACTGCTCGTTCGAACGGAATCGAACGCAGCGGAACATCGTGATCGGGTGACGACGTGCGGGTGGTGGACGTGTCCCGGCCGGAGGAGCCGCTCACCGTCGAGGTCGCGGCGGCCCCGGCCGCGGAGCTGTTGATCGCGATCCTCGTGGCCTGCGACGCCGACGCTGCGGACTACGACGTCGACGCGGAGCGGCTCGACGTCCTGCGCGCGCGCGCCGGGGAGGCGACCGTGAGCCGGACCGCCGCCCTGGTCGGCGGCGTCCCCAAGGCGATGATCCACCTGCTCGGCCACGTCCACCGCTGCGGAGCGCCCTACGCCGTCAGCGACCTGCTGGACCGGCTGGAGGCGTGCGAGCCCGAGGAGGTGCACCTCACGCTCCTCGGCTTCCACAACCGCGGGGCGAGGGTCACCGACGCCGAGACGATGCGCCGGGCGATCGCCGGGGACGCCGACGCGCGCGAGGCGACGGTCGCCGCCGCCGACGAGTGGAGCCAGTGGCGCGACGCGATCGCCGCGCTGCTGGAACGCGGGAGCGCCGAGGTCAAGACCGAGCTCGTCGCGCTGCTGCGCGCCTGGGCCGAGGCGTTCGCCGAGCTCGAGACGGCCGCGATGGAGCCGATCCGCCGCGACGCCGAGGCGAAGCGCGAGCTGGCGTCGACGCTGGATCCGGTCCGGTTGGTGGAGGTCGCGACCAACGGGGTCGAGTTCGTGCGCCAGCCCGGCATCCGTCGACTCGTCCTGTTCCCCTCGTACCTGCTGCGGCCCTGGGTCGCGCTCTCCGAGTACGACGACACGCGGATCGTGGTCCACCCCGTCGCCGACGAGCACCTCGAGTTCGACCGGACCACGCCGCCGCCGCGGCTCGTGAAGCTGTACAAGGCGCTCGGGGACGAGAACCGGCTGCGCCTGCTCCACCGCCTCGCCGAGGGCCCGATCGGCCTCCGCGACGCGGCCGACGAGCTCGGCGTCGCCAAGTCAACCGCCCACCACCACCTCGCGGTGTTGCGGCAGGCCGGGCTGGTGCTCGTCCGCGCCGAGGAGGACACCACCTACTCGCTGCGCCGGGAGGAGCTGCCGCGCTGCAACGACCTGCTGGTCCGCTACCTCGACACCGGCGAGATCGACGTCCCCGCGGAGACCGGCTGAGGTGGTGCTCCCACCCCAACGCGGGCGGTTCGAGATCCCCGATGACGTCGCGTACCTCAACTGCGCGTTCCTGTCCCCCAACCTCCGTTCCGTGCGCACGGCCGGCGAGGCGGCCGTGGCGCGCGCATCGGCACCGTGGGAGATCACGCCGAGCGACTTCTTCGAGGAGTCGGAGCGGGTGCGCGAGCTCGTCGCCGAGGTCGTCGGCGGTGATCCCGACGGCGTCGCGATCATCCCGGCCGTGAGCTACGGGATCGGCACGGCGGCGGCGAACGTCGACGTGCGCGAGCACGAGCAGATCGTGGTGCTCGACGAGCAGTTCCCCTCGAACGTCTACCCGTGGCGGGAGGTCGCCGCCGCGTCGGGTGGCGACATCGTGACCGTCCCGCGCCCCCCGGAGGGGCCCTGGACCTCGGCGCTGCTGGACGCGATCGACGCCTCCACCGCGGTCGTCGCGGTCCCCAACTGCCACTGGACCGACGGCACGATGGTGGACGTGGCGACGGTCCGGCGCGCGACCGACGAGGTCGGGGCGGCGCTCGTCGTCGACGCGACGCAGTCGCTCGGGGCGCACCCGCTCGACGTCGGCGAGGTGCGGCCGGACTTCCTCGTCGCCGCCGCCTACAAGTGGCTGCTCGGCCCGTACAGCCTCGGCTTCCTGTGGGCCGCGCCGGACCGCCGCGAGGGCCGGCCGCTGGAGCACAACTGGATCACCCGCGCCGGCAGCGAGGACTTCGCCGCCCTGGTCGACTACCGCGACGACCTGGCCCCGGGGGCGCGGCGCTACGACGTCGGCGAGCGGTCGAACTTCACCCTCCTGCCGATGGCGATCGCGGCGCTCACCCAGATCCTCGACTGGGGGGTGGACGAGATCGCCGCGACCATCGCCGCCCACACCCGGCGCATCGAGGCCGAGACACGCGCCCTCGGACTGCGTCCGGTGCCGTCCGCGAGCCGGGCCCCGCACCTCATCGGCGTCGAGCTGCCAGGCGGGGTCCCGACGGACCTCGTCGACCGGCTCTCCGCGGCGGGCGTCCACGTCAGCGTCCGCGGCCGCTCCGTGCGCGTCTCGCCGCACGTGTGGACGACCGACGCCGACGTCGACCGCTTCCTCACGGTGCTCGGGACGGTCGTGGCGTAGGGTGAGCGCCCAGCGTCCCCGGGGGTCGGAGAACGTGGTCGACGTCGCATCCATCGGACGGTTCGCGTCCACGATCGCGGACAACGTGGAGCGGGTCATCTTCGGCAAGCGGGACGAGATCGAGTTCCTGCTCACCGCCCTGTTCGCACGGGGGCACGTGCTCATCGAGGACGTCCCCGGCACCGGCAAGACGATGCTGGCCCGGGCGGTCGCGGTCTCCAGCGGGCTCAGCTTCAAGCGGCTCCAGTGCACGCCGGACCTGCTCCCCAACGACGTCACCGGGGTCAGCGTCTACGACCAGTCCTCGGGGGGCTTCGAGTTCCGCCCCGGACCCGTCTTCGTCAACGTGCTGCTCGCCGACGAGATCAACCGCGCGACACCGCGGACACAGTCGTCGCTGCTCGAGGCGATGCAGGAGCGGCAGGCCACCGCCGACGGCGTGACACGCCCCCTCCCGGAGCCCTTCCTGGTCCTGGCGACGCAGAACCCGGTCGAGTTCGAGGGCACGTTCCCGCTGCCCGAGGCGCAGCTCGACCGTTTCCTCCTCCGGCTGCGTCTCGGCTATCCGCGACGTGAGGACGAGGCCGGGATCATCCGGGCGGTCCGTGGTCGTCACCCCGTGGAGGAGCTCGAGCAGGTCGTCGACGGTGGGGAGCTGCCGGCGCTCGCGGACGCCACCGCGGACGTCCACGTGGACGCGAGCGTCGAGGACTACGTCCTGGACCTCGTGCGCGGGACCCGCGACCACGACGAGGTCACCCTCGGCGCGAGCCCGCGTGGAGCGATCGCCCTCGCGACGGCCGGTCGGGCGCTCGCCGCGATCCGCGGTCGCGACTACGTCGTGCCCGACGACGTGAAGGCGCTGGCGGCGCCGGTCCTGGCGCACCGGCTCGTGCTCGACGTCGGCGCGGAGCTGCGCGGCCGCAGCGCCGAGGATGTCGTCGCGGACCTGGTGGAGGCGACCGAGGTCGAGCTCGACGAGCCCAGCTGACGATGCACCGCGCGTTCATCACCTACCTGCTCGTCCTCCTGCTCGTCGCGGTCGTGATGGGCGTGGACGTCCTGCTCACGATCGTCTACCTCGTCGCCGGGGTGTACATCCTCGCCCGGCTGTGGCTCGCACGTGCGCTGCCGCGCCTCCACGTCGAACGACGCATGGCTGAACGGGCCTTCCCCGACGACACGGTCGAGGTGGAGCTCCGGGTGGAGAACCGTGGTCGGCTGCCGGTCCCGTGGGTCGAGCTGCACGAGCGTCTGCCGACCAGCCTCGCGATGCCGCCCGCCCACCGGGAGGCGATCAGCCTGTCGGGCGGGTCCGCGCGGCGGCTGACATACACGCTGTCGCCGAGCCAGCGCGGCTACTACCGCATCGGACCGCTCACCGCCCGAACCGGCGACGTCCTCGGCCTCGTTGAGCACGAGCTCACCGCCGTCCCGGCGGGACAGCTCATCGTGTACCCCCACGTCGTGCCCCTCCGGTCGCTCGGCCTGCCGACCCGCTCCCCACACCCGTCCCGCCCGACGCCGGTGCCGCTGTTCGACGACCCCACGCGCGTCCGCGGGGTCCGTGACTACGAGGCCGGCGATCCGCAGCGACGCATCCACTGGACCGCGAGCGCGAAGCTCGGCCGCCTGCTCGTCAAGCAGCACGAGCCGGCGTCGGCCCGCGACACCATCATCTGCCTCGACCTGTCGCGCGACGCGTACCCGGTCGGGAGTCGCCGCACCGCCCCGGAGCTCGCGATCGTCGCCGCTGCCTCGATCGCGCACCACGTCATCGTCGACGAGGACCAGGCGGCCGGCCTGCTCACCGAGGCGCACGACCCGCTCGGGGAGGCGCGCATCCGCTTCCACCGACCGCCGGGCTCGCGTCGGTCACACCTCGCGCAGATCCTCGAGGTCCTCGCCCGCGTCCGGGTCGCCCCCGTGACCGCGATGCACCGTGTCCTGCGGGCCGCGACCCCCGACCTCCCCTGGGGATCGACGCTCGTGGTGATCACCGGGACCGTGACCGACGACCTCGTCGAGACCCTGTACCGGCTGCGGCGTGCCGGGTTCGCGGCTGCCCTGGTGCCGGTAGCCGACGACGGCAGCGGTGAGGCGGCCACCCGACGTGCGGCGCGGCTCGGCATCGGCGTGCACCCGGTCCGGCGGCGCCGGGACCTCGAGCTGCTGGGTGGTCCCGATCGGCGCTCCGCGGTGGCCCCGACGTGAGCGCCTCACCCCTGCGTCACGGCGCGTGGCTCGCGGCGATCACCGCGGCTGCCGCGGTCCCGGTCGCGGCTGCCACCGCCCAGCTCCGGCCCGAGGTCAGCGCGCCGGTGCTCGCGCTGCTCGGTGCGATCACCGGTCTCGAGGCGGCCGCGAGCGCTCCACGGGCCCGTCAGCTCGAGCCGGGCTCATCGCTGTGGCTCCGCTTCCGGGCGGGCGAGCTGCTCCTCCTCGGGCTCATGGCGAGAGCCGGCACGCTCCTCGCGCTGCCCTCCGGCGAGATCGCGACGACCGTGAGCGGGTGGTGGCGCGCGCCGCAGACGGTCGTGGACGCGACGACGTTGACCACGCTCGCCATCCTGATCGTCCTCTGGACGGCCGCCACGGCGACCGCGAACGACCTCGCCCGGGCGGCGACGACCGCCAGGAGCACCGCGGCGCTCGAGCCGCTCCAGCGCGTGACCCGCCGCTACCTCCTCGGCGTCGTCGTCGTGCTGGCCGCCCTCGGGGTCCACCTGCGGGATCCCGATGCCGTGCTGGCCGGGCCCCCGACGGCCGCGTCGGTCGCGTACGTGGTCGCCGGGCTCGTCGGGATCACCGCGGTGCGTCGTACCCGGCTGGAGGCCCGGTGGGAGACCGAGTCCGTCGCGGTCGCGGCGGAGGTCGGTGGCGCGTGGCGGGCGCACGCCGCGGCGCTGGTCGCGGGCGCGACCCTCGTCGCCCTCCTGATCCCGACACGGACCGGGTTCGGTGGGGGGCTCCTCGTCGGCGCTCTCCGGGCGGTGGAGCGTCTCGTGCGCTCCCTGACCCACCGGATCGACGACACGGTGCGCGAGAGCGAGCGCGTCGACATGGAGGAGGGCGAAGCGCTGCCGCCCCCGGACTGGCTGGACCGGGCCGAGGACCCCTCCGCCGGCCCGGTCACCCCGACGGAACCGCCGGCGTGGGTCGAAGCCACCTGGCCGTTCGTGTTCTGGGGGGTTGTCGCCCTGCTGGCCACCTACCTCCTGACGAGCTACGTGCGGTCGCGCCCGGAGCTCCTCGGGACGCTGCGCGGCACCCGGGCCTCCCGGTGGCTCACGGCGCTCGGGCGCGTGTGGCGCGAGTGGTGGCGGTGGATCGTCGCCGCCGGGCACCGTCCGGGCCGTGGCTCGGGACCGGGCGCCCGGCGCGGGACGTCCCCCGTCCACGGCCTGCGCCGACCGGGACGTCGGTGGCCGTGGCCCGCCGATCGCCCGCGGTCCCGGATCGTCGCGTCCTACCTGGAGCTGGTGGAGGCGGCCGGGCGCCTCGGCGTCCCGCGCGACACGTCCGAGACGCCGTACGAGTACGAGGAGACCCTGGGGCAGCGACTGGGGGCCGCCCACATCGAGCTCGACCGTCTGACCGAGGCGTTCGTGGAGGCCCGGTTCAGCTCCCACGAGCTCGACGAGCGGCTCGCCGATCTCGCCGTACGGGACGCCGACCGGGTCGAGGCGGCCGTCCGGCGCCTCCGTGACGGGAGCGACGGCGGGCCGTGGGTCGCCGACCGTGTCCCGGGCCGCTGAGGCCGCCGTGGCTCGTGACGTGACGGGGACCGACGGGGACGGGCGCATGCCGGCCGGGCGCATCGCCGCGACCCTCGTGCTGACGCTGCTCGCCGGCGCGGCGGTCGCGAGCGGGCTCGCCGCCGGCGTGCCCGCCGACATCGCTGACGTCCGGACCGTGGGCCTCCTCGTCGCCCTGGCCGGTGGCGCGCTCCTCGGTGCGGTCGCGACCGGCCACCGTGATCCGTCGGGCGGTGCTCGGACGGCGACCCACGTCCGCGTCGTCGAGGGGGCCGCGCTCGTGGTCCTGGCCC
>CAZADJ010000129.1:0-7810 GCA_964483845.1 uncultured Actinomycetota bacterium
ACGACATCAAGAACACCTACGACAAGCTCGGGATCCCCGAGGCCGAGAAGCAGCGGCTCGTCGCCGGTGTCGCCGCGCAGTACGAGTCGGAGGTCGTCTACCACAAGGTGCGCGAGGACCTCGAGGAGGAGGGCGTCATCTTCCTCGACACGGACACCGGTCTGCGTGAGCACGAGGAGCTGTTCCGCGAGCACTTCGCGACGATCATCCCGCCGAACGACAACAAGTTCGCCGCGCTGAACACCGCGGTCTGGTCCGGCGGCTCGTTCATCTGGATCCCGGAGGGCGTCCACGTCGACATCCCGCTCCAGGCCTACTTCCGCATCAACAAGGAGGCGATGGGCCAGTTCGAGCGGACGCTGATCATCGCCGAGCCGGGCTCGAGCGTGCACTACGTCGAGGGCTGCACCGCGCCGATCTACTCCAAGGACTCGCTGCACAGCGCGGTCGTGGAGATCATCGTCAAGCCGGGCGCGCACGTGCGCTACACGACGATCCAGAACTGGTCCAACAACGTCTACAACCTCGTCACCAAGCGGGCCGCCGCCTACGAGGACGCCCGCATGGAGTGGATCGACGCGAACATCGGCTCGAAGCTGACGATGAAGTACCCGAGCGTCTGGCTGATGGGCCGCGGCGCCCAGGGCGAGGTGCTCTCGGTCGCCTACGCCGGCGATGGCCAGCACCAGGACGCCGGCGCGAAGATGGTCCACCACGCCGACGACACCTCGTCCCGGATCATCTCGAAGTCGATCTCGAAGGGCGACGGCCGCACCTCCTACCGCGGGCTCGTCCAGATCGAGGAGGCCGCGCGCCGGTGCAAGTCCAACGTCCAGTGCGACGCGCTGCTCCTCGACGCCAACGCGCGCTCCGACACCTACCCGTACATGGAGATCGAGGCGGACGACGCCACCATCGAGCACGAGGCGACGGTGTCCAAGATCGGCGACGACCAGCTCTTCTACCTCATGTCCCGCGGCCTGACCGAGGACGAGGCGAAGACGCTGATCGTGCGCGGCTTCGTCTCCGACATCGCCTCGGAGCTCCCCATGGAGTACGCGGTCGAGCTGAACCGGCTGATCGCGCTCGAGATGGAGGGCGCGATCGGATGACCACCACCACCGACCTGCAGCCGACGACGCTGGAGGGGTTGGACGAGGCCGACCTCGCTGCCCGCTCCGAGGCGGTCGGCGAGCCCGACTGGCTCCGTGACCGGCGCCTGACCGCGTTCAAGACCTGGGCCGACCAGCGCTGGCCCCAGCTCCGGGGTGACGAGTACTGGAAGGACACCCCGTTCACGCGCTTCACGATCGACGCCCCGATCGTGCACGCGGACGGGCTCGTCGACCCGGTGCGCTCATCGCTCCTCGACACCATCGAGCTCGCCGGCTCCGCGCAGATCCGGTCGGGCCGCACGGTCATCGTCGGCTGCGAGCAGGCGCAGGCGCAGGGCGTGGTCGTCACCACGCTGCGGCGCGCCGCCGAGGAGCACGAGGACCTCGTGCGCGAGCACCTCGGGTCGCTCACCGAGGGACGGGACCGCACGGTCACGGCGAACGACGCCGCGTGGACCTCCGGGCTGTTCGTCTACATCCCCCCGGAGGTCGAGCTCGAGGAACCGATCGGGATCTCCATCCAGGCGCGCACGCCCGGCGTCCACCTGCCGCGCGTGCTGGTCGTCGCCGACCGCCACACGAAGGCGAGCATCTACCTCGAACACGTCTCCGAGATCGACGAGGCGACGACCGTGGACGAGGTCTGCGAGATCGTCGCGCTCGACGGCGCGTCCCTCGATGTCGTCTCCATCCAGGACTGGGACGGGCCCGTCGGCCACATGTCGATGCAGGGCGCGGCGCTGCACCGCGACGCGTCCATGCGTCACCTCGTGGTGACGATCGGCGGTGAGACCGTGCGCATGCGCCCCGAGATCCGGCTCGTCGGGGCCGGCTCGACCATCGAGCCGCTCGGCGTGTACTTCTCCGACGAGGGGCAGCACTTCGAGCACCACCCCTACATCGAGCACGTCGCCGGGCACGCCGTCTCCGACGTGCTGTACAAGGGAGCGCTCCAGGGTGCGAGTCGCACCGTGTTCCGTGGGCACATCTACGTGCACAAGGACGCCGTCGGCTCCGACTCGAACGAGGTGAACAAGTCGTTGATCCTCACCCCGGGCGCCCGCGCGGACTCGACTCCGTTCCTCGAGATCGAGTGCTCCGAGGTCACTGCCGGGCACGGCTCCGCGACCGGCCAGATCGACCGCGAGCACCTCTTCTACCTCCGTTCGCGCGGGCTCTCGGCCGAGCAGGCGCTGCGCCTGGTCGTCTTCGGCTTCTTCGCCGAGGTCCTCGACCGCATCGAGGCGCCCGAGGTGAAGGAGCGCACGATGGCTCACATCGAGCAGGAGGTCGACCGCGCGGACCTGGCCGCGATCGCCGCACGCCGCGAGCAGTTCGTCCGTGCGCAGGCCGACGAGGCTGCCGCCGGCGGACGCGAGCTGCCCAAGGACGGCGTCGCCCCGCTCACCCCCGGGGGTGAGGCGTAGTGGCGTTCGAACCGGTGGCGACCCTGGACGACCTCGGCGACGGAGAGCCGACGCAGGTCGAGGTCGGCGGTCACCCGATCTGCCTCGTCCGGGTCGGCGACGAGGTGCGGGCGATCTACGACGTCTGCTCCCACCAGGAGTACCCGTTGCACGAGGGCTACGTGTTCGACTCGAGCATCGAGTGCGCGCTGCACGGCTCCACCTTCGATCTCGGCAGCGGCCGACCGGAGGCGCTGCCGGCGACGAAGCCGGTCCCCGTGTACGCGGTGAAGATCGACGGGGCGGAGGTGCTGATCGACCTCGACCAGCAGCTCAACGAGGCCCCCGTCCCACGGCACTAGATGAGGTACGGCTACCACCCTCCGGGCTACCTGAGCCGTAGGGAGACCGAGACAGACGAGACGTGAACGACCCCGAGAACTGAAGGAACAGGAGACACACCATGGCGTTCCTCGAGATCCGTGACCTCACCGTCGAGGTCGACGGGGAGGAGATCCTGAAGGGGGTCGACCTCGACGTCGACCGCGGCAAGACCTACGCGCTGATGGGGCCGAACGGGTCCGGGAAGTCGACGTTGGCGTACGCCGTCGCCGGCCACCCCGGCTACGAGGTGACCGGGGGCTCGATCACCCTCGACGGCCAGGACGTCCTCGACCTCCTCCCCGACGAGCGCGCGCAGGCCGGGCTCTTCCTCGCGATGCAGTACCCGGTCGAGGTGCCGGGCGTGTCGCTGACGAACTTCCTGCGGCTCGCGTTGAACCAGGTCACCGGCGAGGAGGTGCCGGTGCGTGAGTTCATGGGTCGTGTCAAGGAGGAGATGGCGCGGCTCGACATGGACGAGACGTTCCTCCAGCGCAACGTGAACGAGGGGTTCTCCGGCGGCGAGAAGAAGCGGTTCGAGATCGTCCAGATGGCGCTGCTGCGCCCGAGCATCGCGATCCTCGACGAGACCGACTCCGGTCTGGACATCGACGCGCTGAAGACCGTCGCCGAAGGCGTCAACGCGATGATCGGCCCCGATCTCGGTGCGCTGGTGATCACCCACTACACGCGCATCCTGAACTACATCGAAGCCGACGAGGTCCACGTGATGGTCGGCGGTCGCATCGTGCGGTCCGGCGGGCCGGAGCTCGCCGACGAGCTCGAGGAGAAGGGCTACGAGCAGTTCCGGACCGAGGTGTCGGCCGCGTGACACGACCCGCCCCCGCCACGGTCGGCACCCTTCGCCCGGTCGGAGGAGGACGGACGCGCGCGGAGACGGCACGATGTAGGTACCGCCGGTGGCGAGGAGCCCGAACGTGAGTGGTCTGGACGTCGCGACGCTGCGCAAGGACTTCCCGACCCTGGCCCGGGAGGTCCACGGCGGCCAGCGCCTCGTCTTCCTCGACTCGGCGGCCTCGTCGCAGACGCCACGGTCCGTGCTCGACGCGATGGACGTCTACTACGAGCGATGTCGGTGCAACGTCGAGCGCGGCGTCTACCTCATCGCGACCGAGGCGACCGAGGCCTTCGAGGACGCGCGGCGCAAGGTCGCCGGCTTCGTCGGCGCCGACGCTCGCGGCACCGTCTTCACGCGCAACACCACCGAGTCGATCAACCTCGTCGCGTACTCGTGGGTGCGCCGCCGCCTCGGTCCTGACGACGCGCTGCTCACCACCGAGATGGAGCACCACGCGAACCTCGTCCCGTGGCTCGAGAGCGCCCGCGACGTCGGCTTCGACCTGCGCGTCGTCCCGATCACCGACGACGGCCACCTCGACCTCGACGCGGCCGAGGAGCTCCTCGCCGACGGCCGCGTGACCTTCCTCGCGGTCAGCCAGCAGTCCAACGTCCTCGGCACCATCAACGACGTGGCGGACCTCGCCCGCCGCGCCCGCGCAGCGAACGGGGCGTGCCGGGTGCTCGTCGACGCCGCCCAGTCGGTGCCGCACCTGCCGGTCGAGGTGGATGATCTCGAGGCGGACTTCGTCGCCTTCAGCGGCCACAAGATGCTCGGCCCGACCGGGATCGGGGTGCTCGTCGCCGACCCGGACCTGCTCGACGAGATGCCGCCGTTCCTCACCGGTGGGCACATGATCCGCGACGTCACCCTCGAGGGCGCGACCTGGAACGAGGTGCCGCACAAGTTCGAGGCCGGGACCATGCCGATCGCCGAGGCGATCGGGCTCGGCGCCGCGGTGGACTACCTGACCGAGGTGGGGATGGACGAGGTGCGCCGACACGAGGAGGAGCTGACCGGCTACGCGCTCGACGTCCTCGGCGAGCTGGACTTCGTCGACGTCCACGGACCGACCGACCCCGCGCAGCGGGGCGGGACCCTGTCGTTCGTGGTCGACGGCGTCCACGCGCACGACGTCGGCACCGTGGTCGATCAGGACGGCGTCTGCGTCCGGGTCGGCCACCACTGCACGAAGCCGCTGATGCGCCGGCTGGGCGTCGCCGCGACGGCGCGCGCCAGCGTGTACCTGTACAACGACGAGTCCGACATCGACGCGCTCGCCGCGAGCCTGCGCACGGTGAAGGACTTCTTCGACCCGGCGTGACGACCCGCTGGGCGACCGAGCACCAAGGAGACCCCCGTGACCCTCGATGACCTCTACCAGGAGATCATCCTCGAGCACTACCGGAGCCCGAAGAACCGGGCGCCGGCGCTCGAGGGCGAGGACGTCCACGTCCACCACTCCAACCCGCTCTGCGGGGACGAGCTCGACCTCCGCGTGGCGATCGACGGGGACCGCATCGGCGGCATCGCCTTCGACGGGGACGGCTGCTCGATCAGCCAGGCGTCGACGTCGGTGATGACCGAGACGGTCAAGGGCAGGCGCATGGACGACGCGCTCGACCTCGCCGAGCAGTTCCGTCTCATGATGCACGGCGAGACCCCGCCGCGCGCGGACGACCTCGGCGACGGGATCGTCTTCCAGGGCGTCTCGAAGTTCCCGGTGCGGGTGAAGTGCGCGCTGCTCGGCTGGATGGCGCTGCGTGACGCGCTCGAGACGTACCGAGCCGGGGACACCCAGCACACGGTCACCCACGACCAAGAGGTGTGAGCATGCAGGAGCGACCGGAGAGGGACGAGCCGGAGATCACCGAGGCCGACCTCGCCTTGCCGCCGGACGACCCCGCGATCGGGGAGGCGTCGTCGCCCGCGGAGAGCGGGGGGCCGAGCGTGCCGCCGCCGGCCGCGCAGGACGCGGGCGTGCTGCCCCAGGCGGGTGGAGACGGCGACGGTGACGGGGGCGGAGGCTCCGAGGCACCCGTCGACCCGGGCGCGGTCGAGCTCGAGGACGACGGGATGCCGCCGGTCGAGGTGATCCGCGAGGCGATGAAGGCGGTGATCGACCCGGAGATCGGCTACAACGTCGTGGATCTCGGGCTGCTGTACGAGGTGGACAAGGACGACGACGGGCACGTCAACATCACGATGACGCTGACCACGATGGGCTGTCCGCTCACCGAGCTGATCGAGCAGCAGGTGACGATGATCGTCGCGACCCTCCCCGGCGTGGAGCACGTGGACGTGGAGTTCACCTTCCAGCCGCCGTGGAGCCCCGAGATGATGTCCGACGACGTCCGGCTCGAGCTCCAGGCGATGGGCATGAACGTCTGACGGTCCCGCGGACCGCGTCCAGGCGGGTCACCGCCGGTCCGGTGCTGGCCGAGGCCGATCACCCGCCTCCGCTGCGTCGTCGGCGACGGCGCCACCAGATCGCGGTGGCGACGAGCCCGATCGCGAGCGCGAACCAGGCGAGGTCGGCCAGCGTGTCGCCCGGACCCGTCGTGTCGATCGCCTCGGACGGTGGTGCGTCCGGGTGACCGTCCGCCAGTGGCCCACGCGTGATGTCGGCGCCGTCGGGGTCGCAGACCGTGTCGAGGTCGATCGCCGGCGGGCGCCGTCGGCCGTCGCCCCAGACGCGCGCGTCGAGGTCCCCGTCCCGGATCTCCCGTGCGGTCGCACCGACGGAGGAGCTGACCCACCCGTCCTCCGCCTCGGGCTCGTGCACCCAGTACGACCAGTACGACGGCTCGCAGTGGCAGTCCTCCGCCTGGCAGCCGACGTCCCCGATGGCGCAGACCGCGGCTCCGAGCGTCCCGAAGTAGGCGAGCTCGAGCTCCAGACCGCTGCGCTCGAGCAGGTCCTCGCCGGTGATCGTCTCCTCCTCGAAGCGGAGACAGACGGTGCGCACCTCCTCGCCGTCGTCGACGACGAGCCCGGTCCGGTGCTCCCCGTCGCCGACGATGCTGCGCTCGCTGATCGGAGGAGCCGCCGGTTCCCGCGAGTCGTCCTCGGCTACGGCCAGTGACGCGCTGAGCGCGGCGATCGTCAGCGCAGCCGCGACGACCGCGGTCCGACCGGCGCCGCCGCTCAAGTCGCGTCCGCCGGGAGGAGGTCCTGGTAGCGGAACCGGCCGTCGCGGGTGACCTGCTCGCCCCGCACGACGGGGATCGGTTCGGCGAGGGCCGGGCCGTCGTGGACGAAGGTGTGGAACTCCCCGTTCTCGCCGCACGGATCGACGTCGTCGGGGAGTTCGGCGAGGAAGCGCTCGTCGTAGTCGCGGCCGCAGTAGGCGGGGTCGAGCGCGTCGCCGTCCACGCAGACCACCACGGCACGGAACCCGCGGGCGAGCACGTCGGCGGCGAACGCGGCGGTGTCGCGCCCCCAGACCGGGAAGACCGCCTCCATCCCTGCCTCGGCCATCTGGCGCTCGCGGTAGGCGCGGACGTCGGCGAGGTGGAGATCCCCGAACGCGACGCGGTCCACCCCCTCGTCCCGGAGGATGGCGAGCGCTCGGGCCATCGCCTCCTCGTACACCTCGTTGGACGCCCGCTCGGGGATCGGGACGACGCGCACAGGCAGACCGAGCGCCGCGGCCTGGTCGTCGAGCAGCCGGCGGCGGACGCCGTGCATGCTGATGCGGTCCACCCCGTCCGTGACGGTGGTGAGCAGGCCGCGGACCCCGGCGCGCCCGTCGCCGGTGAGCACATCCAGCGTGAGCGCCGAGTCCTTGCCGCCGCTCCACGACAGGACCAGCGGCGCCGGTTCCGCACCCGGTCCGGGTGTCTCGTCGGTCACGTCACCTCCGTGGCACGGGGGGCGTGGGCAGGGTAGACGCGGCGGGTGGCGCGCCGGCCCCCGGGGGGTTCACACTGTTCCCACGGTTCGGGAAGCGCAGCGGGCACCGTCGGTGTTGCACTGGCCGCGACGGCGTGGTGGCGTCGTCGCTCACGCGTGCCCGCGGACCGCGCGCACCGGGCGCGAACGGCGGG
>CAZADJ010000130.1:0-7780 GCA_964483845.1 uncultured Actinomycetota bacterium
GTGCCCTCGCCGAGGATGGACTCGACGCGGACGCTGCCGCCGTGGCGCTCGGTCGCGTGGCGCACGATCGACAGCCCGAGGCCGGTCCCGCCACCCTGTCGCGAGCGCGCCAGGTCGACCCGGTAGAAGCGCTCGAAGATGCGGTCGAGGTCGCCGCGCGCGATCCCGATCCCGGTGTCCGCGACGGTGAGCGTCCAGCTGCCGTCCCGGGGGTCGAGTGCGATATCGACGCGACCGCCCTCCTCGTTGTAGCCGACGGCGTTGTCCAACAGGTTCGCGACGATGAGCTGCAGGTCCTGCTCGACGCCGGCGACCACGGCCTGGTCGGGGAGGTCGCACGCCACCGTGACAGCGCGGCGCTGCGCCCGCGGGGTGACGCGCTCGACCTCCCGGATCACCAGCGGGACGAGGTCGACCGGCGTGCGGGCGAGGTCGCCTCCCTCCTCCAGCCGCCGGAGGTCGATCAGCTCCACGACGAGCTTGCTGAGCCGCTCGGCCTCGTCCTCGAGCCGCACCGACAGCTCGCGGCTGCGGTCGTGGTCGCCGCGCTCGATGGTTCCGGTCAGCGCCTCCGCGAGGACCTGGATCCCGGAGACCGGCGTCTTCAGCTCGTGCGAGGCGTTGGCGACGAAGTCCCGCCTGACCGCGTCGATCCGACGGCGCTCGGTCTGGTCGCGGATGAGCAGCAGGGTCTCGTCGCCGACCGGGGCGGCCAGCGCCGCGAGGTCGCGCCCGCCGATCGTCGCCTCCACCTCGACCGGATCGCCGCGCTCGACGGCCTCCCGGACCGCGTCGGCGAGTCGGGCGCTCCCGAGCGCCTGGGCCGGCGTGTGGGCCTCCGAACCGATCCCGAACCGCTCGCGCGCGGCCGGGTTGGCCCGGACCAACTGGCCGTCGGCCGAGAACAGCAGCGACGGGTCGTGGAGGGCATCGACGAGCTCGATGCGCAGATCCCGCGCTTCGGCCAGGCGTCGGCCGCGCAGCTCGAAGTGCTCGACGAGCCGTGCCACCTCGACCTCGGCTCGCTCGAACCCGGTCGCGTCGCCGGATGGCGCCGCCCCGTCGTCCTCCGCGGGGCCGAGCGCACGGTCGACCGACGCCGCGAGCCCGCGGCTCCAACGCTCCACCAGCACGCCCAGGACCGTCGCCGCGACGACGCCGACGGTGAGGGCCGCGACCATCCCCGCGAGGGTCCCCTCCAGGGCCACGACGAGAGCCCCGGCGAGCAGGACCGCCGCGAACGAGGTGACGAGCACGATCCGGGTCACGCGGCGAGGGTACGCGGGCACCGGGCGGCCGGCGTCAGCTGCGGTCCTCGACGAAGCGGTAGCCGACCCCGCGGACGGTGAGGATCCGCTGCGGGTCGGTCGCGTCGTCCTCGATCCGGGTCCGCAGCCGCCGGATGTGCACATCGAGGGTCTTCGTGTCCCCGACGTAGTCGAACCCCCACACCTCGTCGATGATCCGGGAGCGGGTCAGGACCAGGCCGGCGTTCTCCACGAGCAGCTCGAGCAGGTCGAACTCCTTCGGGGGGAGCTCGACCACCTCGCCGTCGACGTGGACCCGGTGGCGGGCCCGGTCGACCCGGACCCCGGCGGCCTCGACGGCCCCCAGCGGCTCGCCCGGCCGCGGTGCGCGCCCCCGGCGCAGAACGGCCCGGATGCGCGCGACGAGCTCTCGCGTGGAGAACGGCTTGGTGACGTAGTCGTCCGCGCCGAGCTCCAGGCCGACGATGCGGTCGACCTCGGCGTCCTTCGCGGTGAGCATGATGATCGGGACGTCGCTCTCGGCGCGCAGCTTCCGGCAGACGTCGGTCCCCGAGGTGCCGGGCAGCATCAGGTCGAGGAGGACGAGGTCGGGGCGCTCGCGCTGCCACGCCGGGTGCGCGTCCGAGCCGTCCCTCACCCACGTGACGGAGAAGCCCTCGGCCTCGAGCGAGGTGGTCAGGCCCTCGCCGATCGCCGGCTCGTCCTCGACCAGGAGCAGTGACGTCACGTTCCCATCCTATCGACGCGGGTCTCGTACCCTCGTGGGGCGGATCCGGGAGGCGGCGCGTGCGCGACGAGTTCCAGGGTGAGATCGACGCGCTCATCGACGTGCTGCTTCGCACCGGTGACACCGTCATCGACATGCTCGACCGGGCGCTCACCGCCCTCGTCGAGGAGGATCTCGAGCTCGCCGCCGAGGTCGTGCGCGCCGACGACCGCGTCGACGCGACCTACGCCGACGTCCAGGAACGGGTCGTGAAGCTCATGGCCCTCCAGGCACCGGTCGCGAGCGACCTCCGGCTCATCGCGACGATGCTCCGCGTCGACATCCACCTCGAGCGCATGGGCGACTACGCGGTGAACGTCGCCCGTGCGGTCCGACGGACGAGCGAGTACCGCGACGACCCCGACCTGGCCCGACAGCTCCGCGAGATGGGCGATCTCGCCACCGAGGTCGCGCGCAGCGCGCTGCGCGCCTTCGGACAGCGCGACGTCGAGCTGGCGCGGCGCCTCGACGAGATCGACGACGGGGTCGACCGCCTGAACATCGGGGTGTTCCAACGGCTCGTCCGCCTCGCCGCGACCGACGAGGAGCGCCTGCGCTGGGCGACCCACATGGTGCTCGTCGCCCGCCAGATCGAGCGCTTCGGCGACCACGCCGTGGACATCGGGGAGGCGACCATCTTCGCGGTCACCGGCGAGGTCGTGGAGCTCTCCAGCAACGAGCCCGAGGGCGACGAGGCCGCGCTCGGCTGAGGCGGTCACGGACAGGACGCGCCTCCGTCGGCCGTCGGCCGCGGCGATCCTCGCCATCAGCCGAATCGGCCCGTGATGTAGGCCTCGGTGCGTTCGTCGGACGCGTGCGTGAAGATGCGCTCGGTGGTGTCGTACTCCACGAGCACCCCGGTGCGCTGCTGGGTGTCGCTGTCGACGTCGACGTTCAGGAAGGCGGTGCGGTCCGAGACCCGAGCCGCCTGCTGCATGTTGTGGGTGACGATCACGATCGTGTACTGGTCGCGCAGCGTGCGCATCAAGTCCTCGATCTTCAGCGTCGCGATCGGGTCGAGCGCGGAGCACGGCTCGTCCATGAGGATCACGTCGGGATCGACCGCGAGCGCGCGCGCGATGCAGAGCCGCTGCTGCTGCCCCCCCGAGAGGGAGAGGGCGCTGGCGTCCAGCTTGTCCTTCACCTCGTCCCAGAGCGCCGCGTGTCGCAGCACCCGCTCGACCAGCTCGTCCATGCTCCCCCGGTACCCGTGCAGCCTCGGCCCGAAGGCGACGTTCTCGTACACGGACTTCGGGAACGGGTTCGGCTTCTGGAAGACCATCCCGATGTGGGTCCGTACCTCGACCGGATCCACGTCGGCCGCGTACACGTCCTCGCCGTTGTACGTGATGTTCCCGCCGACGCGCGCGCCGGGGATCAGATCGTTCATCCGGTTCAGGCACCGCAACAACGTGGACTTCCCACACCCGCTCGGACCGATCAGGGCGGTGATCTCGTGGCGCGGGATCTCGAAGGAGACGTCACGGATCGCGGTGAAGTCCCCGTAGTCGACGGACACCCCATCCAGGCGGAAGATCGCGTCGTCGATGTCCGGCGACACGGTCGGTCCCGTCGTCACGTGCGAGGAGAGCGATCCTGGCCGGTCACCGACTCCGGAGCTGTCTCCCAACGCCGGGATGTGGGCCCGGGGACGGCCGTTCGGTGCCGATGTCCGCACCTCGTCCTCCGTCGGGATGTCCTGGACGCGCATCGACTTCCTCTCCGTGTCCGCGGTCGACGCTCACGTACCGTGCCCGGACAGCGGCGGGCTGCCCCGCCGAGCCGGGGACAGGAGCCGAGTACCCTGCTCGCTGTCCGTCTGCGCTCGATGCGATGTGTACCCGACGGACCTGAACGGACGGTGAACGCCGCACTCACGCGGCCTGAACGTGTCCGGAGGAGGTGTGTGGTGGGCGCTCGTGACCGCGGCGGCCACCTGTGGGACAAGGACCGCGAGGCCGTCAGCGACGACGGCACGACGATCCGCTACACGGTGCGCGGACCCGACGACGCCCCGGCGGTCGTGCTCTGCGCCGGGTACCTCTGCCCGGACAACTTCTGGTGGCACCTCGCCCCGGAGCTCGCCCGCACCCGCCGCGTCGTGCTCCTGAACTACCGGGGAGTCGGCGCCTCCGACCACCCGACCGACCCGGGCTTCCTCGGCCGCAACCTGCGTGCGATGGACTACTCGATGGCGAACCTCGCGACCGACGTGCGGTCGGTGATGGATGCGGAGGCCATCGATGCCGCCGCGATGATCGGCCACTCGATGGGGTGCCAGGTCGCCATCGAGCTGTACCGCTCCGACCCCCAGCGGGCCACCGCGCTGCTGCTCATCACGGGACCGTTCACCTCGCCGCTGGAGAGCTTCTACGACACCGAGGTCGGTGCACGCATCTTCCCGCTCGTCTACCGGCTCGGGAAGGTCGTCCCGGAGCCGCTGTGGCGTCTCGTCCCGAAGCTCGGCTACCTGCCGGGCGTGCTCGAGGTCGCCCAGCTCGTGCGGGCGATCGGGCCGGCGACACCCCGCGAGCCGATGCAGCGCTACGTCGACCACTTCACCAGGATCGACGCCGGCGTGGCGTTGCGGGTCGCCCAGGCGATGCACCGCCACGACGCCAGCGACCTCCTCGACGACATCGACGTGCCGACGCTGATCGTCGTCGGCGAGCGTGACACCTTCAGCCCACCGCACCTCGGACACGAGATGCACGAACGCATCCCCGACTCCGAGCTGGTGAGCGTGCCCGACGCGACGCACTGCGCACTGCTCGAGTTCCCCGAGATGGTCAACGACGCGGTGCTCGACTTCCTGGACCGCCGCGTCGACCGGTCCGGGGCCGCCCGCGGCGAGGGGACCGGACCGACGGACGAACGTGCCGGGACCGGCGCCTCCTGACCGGGGCCCGGGACGCGTGGTCCGGCCCGCGGACCCCACCGGAGGCGTCACACAGACCGGTGGAGGGACCGACGTCCGGGTGTCGCCCCCTCCGACCCGTGTCGTCACCTGCCGAGTTCGCGCTCGTAGCGGTCGCGCATCCAGACGGCGACCGAGTTCATCAGCAGCACGATCGCCAGCATGATCAGGACACCACCGGCGGCCTGCAGCCTGAAGCCATCCTGCGGGCGCGTGTAGTACTGGTAGATCATCACCGGCAGCGTCGAGTAGCCACCACTGAGGTAGCTCGGGTTGAAGGTCACGAACGTCACCGCGCCGACGAGCAGCAGCGGCGCCGCCTCGCCGACCGCGCGTGCGACCGCGAGGATCACCCCGGTGAGGATCCCGGGCCGTGCGATCGGCAGCGTCTGGTGCCGGATCGTCTGCCACCGCGTGGCGCCGAGCGCGAAGGAGGCTTCGCGGATGGATGACGGCACCGCACGCAGGGCCTCCCGAGCCGCGATGACGATGGTCGGCAGCACCAGCAGGGCGAGGGTGAGCGAGCCGGCGGCAGCGACGGGTCCGAGGCCGAGGGGGCCGCGAACGATGAAGGCGAGCCCGAGGATCCCGAACACGATCGAGGGGACCCCGGCGAGGTTCTGGATGTTGAGGTCGATCAGCCGGTTCCACCACCGGTCGGAGTCGGCGTACTCCTCCATGTAGATGGCGCTGCCGACCCCCAGCGGGATGATGAGCACGATGACACCGCCGACCACGTACAGGGTGCCGAGGATGGCGGTGCGGAACCCCGCCCGGTCCGGGTCGATGGACGAGGGGACGTTGGTCACCAGCCCGAGGCCGAGCCGGGGACCGCCCTCCACGACCGACCAGACGAGGATCGAGGTCAGACCGAGCAGCGCGACGCTGAGCCCGAGGAGCAGCAGGGCCCGGAAGGCCGCGTTCGAGGCGCGATCGCGCCGGCGACGCGACCGCAGGCCCGGACGGGGCCCGAGACGCGCCCCACCGCTGGCCAGGCGCGACGGGCCCGGTCGGGGGTCGGTGGACGTGCGGCCCCTCACTCGTACACCTCCCGGAACCGGCGCACGAACCGGATCGCGAACAGGTTGAGCGTGAGCGTCACGGCGAAGAGCAGCGTGCCCACGGCGAAGATCGTGTCGTAGTCGATCGTCCCGGTCGGGACGTCCCCCGTGGCACGGCCGGCGATGAACGCGGTCATCGTCTGGACGCTGCGGATCGGGTTGAGACTGAGGTTGGGGTTCCCGGCACCCCCGACCATGAGCACGACCATCGTCTCGCCGACGGCACGCGACGCACCCAGCACGATCCCGGCCACGATGCCCGACACCGCGGCGGGGACGACGATCCGGGTGGTGACCCGGCGTTTGCCGGAGCCGAGCGCGTAGGCGCCCTGCCGCAGCTCCTGCGGCACGGACCGCATGGCGTCGTCAGCGACGGACGCGATGAGGGGGACGGTCAGGAGCCCCACGCCGATCGCCGCCACACCGGTCGAGAACGGGCCCCGCCACGGCAGGAACGGCAGGAGCTGCTCCGCGAGTGGCCGCAGGAGCATGACGCCGAACAGGCCGATGGCCACGGTCGGGATGCCCGCGAGCACCTCCAGCGCCGGCTTGATCACCCGGCGTGTGCGGGGTGCGGCGTACTCGGAGAGGTACACGGCCGAGGCGAGGCTCACGGGGACCGAGACCGTGAGCGAGATGACGACGACCATCGCCGATCCCACCACGATCGGCAGGACGCCGAAGCTCGGTGTCGCGAAGGTCGGCGCCCACTGCGTCCCGGTGAAGAACTCGACGGGCGAGACGTGCCGGAAGAAGCTGAAGGTCGGGGGGATCAGCGACAGAACGATGCCGACGGTGGCCAGGACCGACACCGATGCGCAGACGAACAGCGCCGCCTTGATCGCCATCTCCCCGTAACGCGGCCGCGACGTCCCCAGCGACCGGCGCGGTGCCGGGTCGCTGGCGGCGTCGACGTGGTCGAGCGCCGTCATCAGCCGCCCGCGAGCCGGGCGATCTTGTCCCGCTGCTCGGCGAGCTGCTCGTCGGTCATCGCCACGAAGTCCGCCAGCTCCGCGATCTGCGGTGCGTTGTCCACGTAGAACTCCGCGAAGTCGAGCACCTCGGGACGGGCGAGCGCAGTATCGGAGAAGTAGACGAACAGGCCGCGCCCGAGTGGCGTGTAGCTCCCGTTCTGGACGTTCTCCGGGGTCGCCTCCACGCAGCCACCGCCGTCGTCGATCGCGAGGGCCTTCACCTCGCCGGCGGCCTCCTGGAAGTAGGAGAACGGGACGTAGCCCATCGCGCCGACGCTGCCCTGTACGCCCCTCACCGCGGCGTGGTCGTCCTCCCCGATGTCGATGTAGTCGGTGCGGATCCGACCCGCCTCACCGTTGATCGCCTCGGTGAAGAAGTCGAAGGTCCCCGAGTCGGTGCCCGGCCCGTAGAGCTCGACCTCCTCGTCGGCGAAGTCGGCCGGGAGGTCCAGGCCGTCGACGTCGCCCCAGACGCTGACGTCGGAGCCCTCGTCCCAGATCTGGTTGGCCTGCTCGGCGGTGACGCAGTCGACCGGGAAGTCGTTGTTCACGAGCAGCGACAGGGCGTCGTTCGCGACCTGGACGAAGTCGTAGCCGATGCCGTTCTCGTCGCAGAGTTCGATCTCGGACTCCTTGATCGGCCGGGAGGAGTTGTTCGCGTCGGTCTCGCCGCGGCAGAACTGCTCGAAGCCGCCGCCGGTGCCGGAGATCGCGACGGTCACCCGGACCTCGGGCGTCTCCTGCATGTAGAGCTCCGCCGCGACCTCGGAGAGCGGGCCGACCGTGCTGGAACC
>CAZADJ010000131.1:0-7778 GCA_964483845.1 uncultured Actinomycetota bacterium
GGGGGCGTCGTGGGACAAGGCGGACCTCGCTGTTCGGGGACATCGGAGATCGGCGCCGACATCGGGTCGGATCTCGATCGGTGGCTCGACACGCGACCTCACGCGCGTCTGAGGGGCGGCCTCGCGGCCGGCGACGACCGGGTGGTCCCGGCCGTGGCGGGCGACGGATCGTGACCGGCGGTCACATCCGAGCCAGCCGGCACGGTACGGAGCCGGACGCGGGTGCGCAAACTCTAGCAAGCATCTTGCGTACACCCGCTAGCACTCTCGCGGCGCCCGGGGGGTGTCCGTCCGGTCATCGGGTCGGTGCCCGCGAGATCGCGGCAGAGGGTGGCCCGGGAGCGGGCTACCCTCCACGGCATCCCCTGGCCGCACGGAGGTGGCTATGAGCGCGGAGACGTCGCTGACCAGCACGGATGCCGGACCGAGCGAACCGCGCCCGGATGCGCGCTCTGCGCACGCAGCGGCGTTCTTCGACCTCGACCGCACCCTCATCAGCGGCGCATCCGCGTTCGCCTTCGGGATCGCCGCCTGGCGCAACGATTTCCTGCCGACGGCGGATCTCCTCGGCGACGCCGCGAGCGCGCTGATCTTCCGCCTGACCGGCGGCTCGGACGAGCGCTCCGAGGCGACCCGCGACCGCATCCTCGAGGCGGTCGCGGGTCACGACGTCGACGAGCTCCTCTCCCTCGGCAGCGACGTGGTGCCCCAGCTGCTCGCGAAGGTCCGCCCCGAGGCGAAGGGGCTGCTCGACATGCACGCCGACGCGGGCCGTGACCGCTTCATCGTCTCCGCCACCCCCCAGGAACTCACCGACGCACTCGCCGAGGCGCTCGACCTGGAGGGTTCGATCGGGACGCGCTCGGAGATCGTCGACGGCCGCTACACCGGACGCCTCGACGGCCCGTTCGTGTACGGCGAGGGCAAGGCCGAGGCGGTGGAGAAGCTCGCAGCGGAGCGCGGCTACGACCTGCGCCTCTCCTACGCGTACAGCGACTCGGCCAGCGACCTGCCGATGCTCGAGCTCGTCGGCCACCCCGTCGCGGTGAACCCGGACCGCACCCTCGAGTCGGTGGCGCACCAGCGCGGCTGGCCGATCGTGATCTTCGCCCGACGCACGAAGCAGGTGGTCAAGATCTCGACCGCCCTGACCGGGGCTGCCGGGCTCGCGGCGGCGACCTACGCGCTCGGCCGTCGCCACGGTCGCATCGCCGCCGAGGCGCGCCGGGCCCGCATCTTCGAGGCGCTGCGCCGCTGACCCGTAGGTTGCCGACCGTGGACGCGCGGCCGCGAGCGGCGATGAGCGTCGCACGCCGCGCGGAGGGAGCCGGCACGTGAGCACGACCTGGGTCGCCGACGGGTCGGGCACCCCGACCTTCGAGCGCACGGCGCACCTCGTCGCACTCGTCGCGACCTGCGAACGGCTCGCGACCCGACTGCGCACGTCCACACCACCGCCAGAGAGGACCGAGGAGCTCGTCGCCCGGGCCGCGCTCGCCTCCCTGCGTCTCGACGGCTCACCGGTCACCACACCTCCGGACCTCGACGAGGCGCTCCCCGACGGACCGGCGGCCCCGAGCGCGTTCGGCCGGCCCAGGGAGCGCACCACCGGCACGTGGCTGGACGCGATGGGGCTCGCCGAGCAGCCCGACCAGGAGATCATGGCGAGGGAGTACCGGGGGATGCGCGCCGCCCTCGCCGCGGACGACCTCGCCGGGCGCATCCTGGTCGAGCCGCGAGTGACCTTCGCGGAGCTCCACCGGCGGCTCACCCGCGGCCTCGTGGACGAGGGGGCCGCCGGTCGACCCCGCCGAACCCGGCAGGCGGTGCAGGACGTCAGCGTCGGCCGGGTCATCTTCCACGCCGCCGCACCCGAGCAGGTGCCCACCCGCCTGGCGGGCCTGGCCGGCTGGATGGTCTCGGCGGGGACCCGCGAGCACGCGCTCGTCGTCTCCGGGGTGGTCCACCACGAGCTCCTGGCCACCCACCCCTACGAGGCCGCGAACGGCCGGCTGGCGCGCACCGCGGCGCGCCTCGTCCTCCGCGCCCGCGGTCTCGATCCGCACGGCGTCGCCCCGATCGAGGCGGTGCTCGCCCAGGACGCACTCGGCTACTACAGCGAGGTCGCCAAGACCCTGCGTCGCCGTGACCTCACCATCTGGCTCGAGCGTTGGGGTGAGGCCGTCTCCGGCGGGCTCCGCGCCGCCGCCCGCCACCTCGGGCTGTTGGACACGCGACCGTCGCCGCGCGTGGAGTCCTTCCTGGCAGGCTGGGACGAGCCGGCGTTCACGATCGCCGACTACCGGGCGCACGCCAGCGTCGGCCCGGAGGAGGCCCGTTCCGACCTGGGCACCGCGCTCGACGCGGGACGCGTCCGGCGGGTCCCCGGCGCCCGCGGTCTGCGTTTCCTGACCGTCGTCGGGGACGACGCGGACAACGACGGAGGAGTCTGAGGTGGAGTTCACAGAGGTCGTCGATCGCCGTCGGATGGTGCGCAACTACCGCGACGAGCCGGTGGGGCGGGACGTGGTCGCGCGCATCCTCGACACCGCGAGGCGCGCACCGAGCGCGGGCTTCAGCCAGGGACAGCGCTTCGTCGTCGTCACCGACGAGGACACGCGCGGCGAGATCGCCGAGCTCGGCAACGAGTCCCACTACGTCGCCGAGGGCTTCGACCCCTGGATGTCGCGCGCACCGGTGCACGTCGTCGTCTGCGCCGACGAACGCGCCTACCACGCCCGCTACCGGGAGCCGGACAAGACCGACGACGACGGCCGGGAGATGGAGTGGCCGGTGCCCTACTGGCACGTCGACGCGGGCGCGGCGCTGATGCTGCTGCTGCTCGCCGCTGTCGACGAGGGACTCGCCGCCGGTCTCTTCGGGGTGCACCGCCTCCCCGGCCTGCGCGACCTCCTCTCCATCCCCGACGGCGTGCACCCGATCGGCGTCGTCACCCTCGGCCACCCGGCGCCCGACCGCCGGTCGGGGTCGCTCGACCGCGGCTGGCGTGACCTCGACGAGGTGGTCGCCTGGGGGCGCTGGAGCTGGGACTGATCCGGAGCCGGGCGTGAGCTACCCCTCGGCGTCGCCGGGGGTCTCGCGCGCGAGGACCGCGAGGATCTCGTCGCCGTAGCGGTCCAGCTTCGTCCTGCCCACGCCCCGCACGGTGAACAGCGCCGCGCGATCACCGGGCCGGCGCCGGGCGATCTCCCGCAGGCTGCGGTCGTGGAGCACCACGTAGGCGGGGACCTGATCGCGACGGGCCCGCTGCAGCCGCCACTCGCGCAGCGCCTCGAAGATCCGCGCGGACCCCCCGTCCAGCGGAGCGTCGTCACCCGGTGACCCGTCACCGCGGGTCCCGGAGCCCGACCGGACCCCCCGGTCGCGCCCGGACCGGGGAGCGCCCTCCCCCGACCGGTGCGGACGCACGACCCGGTCGAGGAAGCGCGACCGCTTCCGGCGCTCGGTCCAAGTCACGTGCAGGTGGTGGCGCGCGCGGGTGAGGCCGACGTAGAAGAGCCGGCGCTCCTCGGCCACCGCCGAGCCCGCATCACGGGTGGTCAGCCCGACCCGCTCGTCGTGCGCGATCGTGTACCGGCTGGGGATGCGCCCCTCCTCGGCCGAGACGATGAAGACGGCGTCGAACTCCAGCCCCTTCGCCCGGTGCAGCGTCAGCAGGTTGACACCGCCGCCGTCGGGCTGTGCCCCGAGGTCGGCACGGTGGCGCAGGTCGGCGAGCAGGTCGCCGAGGGTCGCCTCCGGGTCACGCTCGGACACCTCGCCGGCGAGCTCCACGAGCACCCCGAGGTCCGCCCACCGCTCCCGGGCGGCGTCACCCTGCGGCTCCTCCTCGCTCCACGACATCCGGTCGGCGAGGATCCGGGCGACCAAGCGGTCGAGCGGTGGTCGCGACGGCTCGGCGCCGTCGAGCACGACCAGGGGATCGTCGGGGTCGGGGGTGCCGGCGCCGGCCCGCTCGGCGGCTGCGAGCACCGTCATCGCGCGCGTGACGTGCCGCCGGCCGAAGAAGCCGGGATCGTCCTTCACGACGTACGGGATCCCGGCATCCGCGAAGGCCTCCTCCCACCGCTCGGACTGCGCGTTGAAGCGGTACAGCACGGCGATCTCGCCCCAGTCCGTGCCACCGTCGTGCAGCTCGCGGCAGCGGTCGACCACCCACTCTCGCTCCGCGTCCGCGTCCGGCAGGCGGGCCAGCACCGGCCGGCCGCCGTCGTCGTCGTTCTCGGCGCGGAGCCGACCGCGCCGTCCGGAGAGCACCCGGCCCGCGACGTCGAGGATCGGCTGCGTCGAGCGGTAGTTGCGCACCAGCCGCACGGTCGTTGCCTGCGGGTACCGCGAGAGGAAGCGGTCGAGGTACGCCGGGGAGGCCCCCGCGAAGCCGTAGATGGCCTGGTCGGCATCGCCGACGACGCAGACGTCGTCGCGGTCGCCGAGCCACGCGTCGAGCAGGTCCCACTGGAGCCGGTTCACGTCCTGGAACTCGTCGACGGTCAGGTGCGTGTAGCGGGCTCGGACGCGCTCGGCGACCTCGTCGACGCCGCCGACGAGCGCGGTCGCGACGGCGAGCAGGTCCTCGAAGTCGAGTGCCGAGCGGGCGGCCTTCGCCTCCTCGTAGCCGGCGAAGACCGCCGCGAAGTCCTCGGCCGCCTCGCCGTCCCCGCGGTCGTCGGGCCACGGGCCGTCGTGGACGGCGAGGGCACGGCGGTAGGCGTCGGTGTCGAGACGCCAGCGGGGGGCCGGCCCGTCGATGTCGAGCACGGCGAGCGGTCCCGGCACCGCCCGGCCGGCGGCCCCGTCGGCGTGGTCCGGCACGCGAGCGCCGTGCGCCTTCACCCACTCGATCTCGGCCGCCAGGTCGGCGATGACGATGCCGGTGACACCCCCGACGCTGGGCGCGACACCGCGCAGGAGCCCGACCTTGCTCGGGAGCACCTCGACGGTCGCACCGGCACGCAGCCGCGGCCAGAAGAAGCGCACCTGCCGCAGCGCGGCGCTGTGGAAGGTCGCCGCGGTCACGCCCCGACCGGCGCCGGCCGGGACCCCCAGGGCCCGCACCCGGCCGAGCATCTCACCAGCCGCCCGCTCGGTGAAGGTGACGGCGAGCACGTTCCCGGGCGCTGCGACCCCTCGCTGGACCTGTGCCGCGATCCGGTGCGTCACGACCCGGGTCTTGCCCGTCCCGGGCCCGGCGTGGACCGCGACCGGCCCGGTGACGGCGTCGACCGCCCGGCGCTGCTCGGGGTTCAGCCCGGCACCGGGTCGGGCCGCGGATCGCGGCACCCGTGTCGCGGCACCTGACATCGTGGGGTCCGTCACGGCCGTCGACGCTACCAACGGGCTGCGACGGCACCCGGGACCCGACCCGGTTGCTTCCTCACGACCCCCCGTGCGGTTACCGTCCGGGGAGCACGACGACGGCGGGCGAGGAGACGCGGTGGTCGACGCGACGACGATCGGTCGCGCACCCACCGACGCCGCACCCACCGACGCCGGTCCTGCCGCCACCACCGACGCTGCGACCACCGCTGCCGGCACCACCTCGGCCCGGGCCCGGCGACCAGTCCGACCGGCCGGCCGGTCCGCTCCGACCGACCGGTCGGCCCCGCAGGGTCGGGTCGATCGATCCGCGTCGGCCGTGCACCGCAGCGTGCTCGCCCTGGTCGACCGGTTCCGGCCGCAGGAGGCGGTCGGCCTCGACGCGACGTGGGTGGTGCGCATCGTCGACCACGGCGCGTACACGATCGAGGTCCGCGACGGACGGTGTCTGGTCTCCGCCGGCGCGCACCCCGGGGCCGACGCGACCGTCACGACCGACGTCGCGACCTGGCTGGACCTGACCAACGGGCACCGCGACGGGGTCGGGGCGTTCTCGGCGGGCCGTCTGACGGGATCGGGGGACCTGAACCTCGCGCTCCGGCTGGACACCATGTTCCGGCCCGGGCCGGGGGCACGTCGCTTCAACCGGACGCTGCGCACGACCGTGCGCGGGATCGGTCTCGAGTCCTTCGTCGTCGGCCGCGGCGCCCCGGTGCTGCTCCTGCACGGGCTGGGGGCGTCCAAGGTGTCGTTCCTGCCGACCGTCGACGGGCTCGCCGACCGCTTCGAGGTGCACGCGCTGGACCTGCCGGGCTTCGGCCGGTCCGACAAGCCGCTGCCCACCGGCCGCCGCTACCACGTGCGGTGGCTGGCCGACGTCGTCCACGACTACCTGCGGGCGCACCGCATCCGCCAGGCGTACCTGGTCGGCAACTCCATGGGCGGGCGCATCGCCACCGAGGTCGCGCTCCGCCACCCACGACGCGTCGCCGGGATCGTCGGCCTGGGTCCCGCGGTCGCCTTCGACGCCTACCAGTGGCTCGGACCCGCCCTCCGACGGCTGCAGGGCCACTGGATCGGCCTCGCACCGCTGCGCGTGCGCCGATCGTGGGTGGAGGCGGGCATCGCCGAGCTCTTCGCCGATCCGGGGCGGGTCCCGTCGGCGGACCTCGCCGCCGCGGTGGACCAGGTCCTCCACGACGTCCGCGACCGGCGGTTCCGGCTCGCGGTCGCCGCCTGCGCCCGGCAGATCGGGGCCGAGCCGGCCAGCGGCCGGCGCTCGTTCTGGCGCCGGCTCGAGACCCTGCGCGTGCCCTCGTACTGGATCTGGGGGGCGCAGGACCGCCTCTCCCCGCCACGCTACGCCGAACGGGTCGCCCACCACGCCCGCGGCGCGCGCGTCCAGGTCTGGCCCGACACCGGCCACGTGCCCCAGTACGAGCACCCCGCGGCCACCAACGCCGCGATCAGGGGGTTCATCTCCGATCTCGGAGCGACCTGACCCCCGGCCTCGTCGGATCAGGCGACGGTCCCGGCCAGCTGGCTCCTCGCGACCCGTTCGGCGTCACACGGCTCCTCACACGCGGGCCCGGACGCTACCTCCAGTTCGATCACGAGGAGGAGCCGCCATGACGACCCTGACGATCGCCCGCCCCGCACACGAGCCGCCCCCCACCGCCACCACCGCGGAGCTGCGCGAGGTGCTCCGCGCTGCAGCCCACGTGGTCGCCGCGATCGACCTCGACGACCCCGCCTGGGCCGACGTGGGACCGGAGCTGACCGGACTCGTCAACCGGACCCGCGCCGCAGCGGCCGCTCTCGGCACGATCCCGAGCCGCCGGCCGCTCGTGTGCCACGGCGAGCACGTCGCCCCGGTGCTCCGGCTGCGGGACCTGGCCCACCTGCGGCGTCAGCTCCGCGACGCAGCCCGAGGCACCGCCGACGATCGATCCGTGCCGAGCAGGGACCGCTCGGGTCGTAGGATGCGCGTGTCGGCGGCCGGGTGAGCCCCCAGAAGGGATGTGGATGACCCTCACGGTCGAGCTCCTGGGCACGCCCCGCGCCGTCCGCGACGGCGAGGAGGTCACCCTCCGCGGTCACAAGCCGTGGTTGCTGCTCGCCTACCTCGTCTGCGCCGAGACGTCCGTGCCCCGACAGCGTCTCGCGACGATGCTGTTCCCGGACGCCACCGACCCCGACGGTGCCCTGCGCTGGAACCTCTCGGAGCTCCGCCGCGGGCTCAGCATCGGACTCACCGGCGATCCCGTCGAGCTCACGCTCCCCGAGGACACCACCGTCGACGTCGAGGTCCTACGGGGCGGGGACCTCGAACGGGGACTCGCCCTGGACCGGCTCGGCCGGGAGCTGCTCGCCTCCGTGGAGGTCCCTGACGGGGCCTTCGAGGTCTGGCTGGACGCCGAGCGCCGCCACCTGCGCTCCCT
>CAZADJ010000132.1:0-7660 GCA_964483845.1 uncultured Actinomycetota bacterium
GGGGCGGCTACTGGGCGTGGGACCCGGTGGAGAACGCGTCGCTGCTGCCGTGGCTGACCGCCACCGCCTTCATCCACTCCGCCGTGGCGCAGTCCCGACGGGGGGTGTTCAAGGCGTGGAACCTCGCGCTGATCATCGTCACGTTCGCGCTCACCATCTTCGCGACCTTCCTCACCCGCTCCGGGGTGGTGGCCTCGGTCCACAGCTTCACCCAGTCCCACATCGGGCCGCTGCTGCTCGCCTTCTTCGTCGCCGTGCTGGTCGGCGGGTTCGGGCTGTTCGCGGCCCGCGCCCACCGGATCGCCCCGGTGTCTCGGATCGAGTCGCTGGCCAGCCGCGAGGGGGCGTTCCTGGTCAACAACTTCCTGCTGGCGCTCTTCACCGTCGTGGTGCTCGTCGGCACCACCTACCCGATCTTCGTGGAGGCCGCCAGCGGCGCCCAGATGTCCGTCGGCCGGCCCTACTTCGACCGGATGACGCTGCCGATCGCGGTCGCACTGCTCGTCGCCATGGGGGTCGGGCCGCTCCTGCCCTACCGCGTCGCCCGCGGCGAGGTGGTGCGCGAGCGGGTGCGCGTGCCGGTGTTGGTCGGTCTGGCCGCGGGCGCGGGCCTCGTGCTCGCCGGCGTGCGCCACGTCTGGGTCGTGGTGGTCGTCACCATCGCCGTCGCGGTGATCGCGGCCATGGTCCGGCAACTGGTGGTGGCAGCCGCCGCCCTGCCGGGCGACCGGCCAGGGCGGGTCGCGGCGGTGGTCTCCCGCAACCGGGGCTTCTGGGGCGGGCAGCTCGCCCACCTCGGGGTCGCGCTCGTCGCGGTCGCGATCGCGGTCAGCGGTGGCCTGGACGAGCGGATGACGACCAGCCTCACCACCGGTGAGCGCGTCGCGTTCGCCGGCTACGAGGTGACGTACGAGGGGACGTCCGAGGTGGAGGAGGCCCACCGCACGGTCACCACGATCACGCTCGCGGTGGAGCGCCGAGGACGCGACCTCGGCGTGCTGGAGCCGAGCGTCAACGACTACCACGGCCAGCCGCAGGCGGTCGGTACCCCCGCGGTGCGCACCGGGCTCACCGAGGATCTGTACGCCGCCCTGCGCGACCTCGACGGGGACCGCATCGCCGTGGAGCTGATCCGTTTCCCCTTCATCTGGCTGCTGTGGGTCGGCGGGCTGACGATCGCGGCCGGGGCGGTGTGGTCCGTGACCGACCGGCGCAGCCCGCGCCGCCGCGACGACGAGCCGGCGGTCGCTGCCGAGCCCCCGCCCGACCCGAGTGCGGACCAGCTCGCCGATGACGCGACCGTGGAGGTGATCGCCGGTGAGTGACCAGCTCCGTCGCCTCGCCTACCCCGCGCTCGTCGCCGTGCTCGCCCTCACGGTCGCCGGCGGGCTGCTGGTCGGCGAGTCACCCCGGGAGGACCGGGTGGAGGCGCTCGGGCAGCAGCTGCGCTGCCCGACCTGCCAGAGCGAGTCGGTGGCCGACTCGCCATCCAGGACGGCACGCAGCATGGAGGCCACGATCGCAGAGCTCGTCGACGAGGGTGCGAGCGACGAGGAGGTCCTCGCCTACTTCGTCGACCGCTACGGCGAGTGGATCCTGCTCGATCCTCCCCTGCAGCTGCGCAACCTGGCGCTCTGGGCGCTTCCACTGCTCGCCGCCGTCAGCGGCGCCATCCTCCTCGGCCGCCTCGGCAGATCACGGCAGCCGCCACCCCCGCCGCTCACCCGGGCGCAGCGCGACGAGGTGCGCCGCGCGTTGGGTGAGCTGGAGCACGAGGAGCGGGGCGACCGGTGATCACCCGTATCGCCGAGCTCGAAGAGCGCCGCCGCCAGGCGCTGCGGGACCTCACGGAGCTCGAGGACCAGGTCGAGGCCGGCGAGATCGACCCGCCGACCGCGGACCGCCTCCGGCGCCTCTACGAGGCCGATGCGGCCGCCGCGATCGAGGCGCTCGCCGCAGCTCGCGACGCGATCGAGCCGGACGGCGCCGAGACGCGGGAGGGACGCGGGAGGCGTCCACCGGCGCGGACGCTGCTCGCCGGCGCGGTGCTCGTCGCCGCCCTGACCGGCGGTGGTGTCCTGCTCGCCGACCAGCTCGCGCCCCGGCCGGACGGTGGTCTCATCACCGGTGACCTGCCCGCCACCGCTCCCGGTGACATCTCCGACGAGGAGCTCGAGGAGGTGGTCGCGGCGAACCCCGACGTGGTGGGGATGCGGCTCGCGCTGGCCGACCGCTACTTCG
Source organism: uncultured Actinomycetota bacterium (assembly GCA_964483845.1). GTDB lineage: Bacteria > Actinomycetota > Nitriliruptoria > Nitriliruptorales > JAHWKO01 > CAZADJ01. The sequence goes on from CAZADJ010000132.1 coordinate 2,242, forward strand.
TGGCAGGCGAGACCGAGGCGGCGTACGAGCACTACTGGGAGGCGCTCCAGCGCGAGCCGGACCCCCACGCCCTGGCCCGTCTCGGCTGGATCGTGGCCGATCAGGGCCAGCCGGAGCTCGGGGTCCAGCTGATCGAGGAGAGCCTGGAGCGCAGACCGGACCATCCCGAGGCGATGTTCCTGCTCGCGACCATCCGTCTGCAGCTCGGTGAGATCGAGCAGGCACACGGTCTGCTCACGCGCGTGCTCGAGCAGGACGGTCTGACATCCGAGGACGAGCAGCTCGTCCAGGATCTGCTCACGGAGCTCGAGGCCACGGAGGACTCGCCGTGAGCCTCGAGGACCCGACGACCGAGCGGAGGCCGCGCTGGCCACGGTGGGTGGCCCTCGCGGCGGTGGCCCTGACCACCGTCGTCGCGGTGGTGTTCGGCGCCCGTTTCGGCACCGATCCCTCCGTGGTCGGTTCCCCGTTGATCGGTCGGGACGCCCCCGACGTCACGCTGTCCCACCTCGAACGAGACGGTGAGCTCGCCCTCCGTGAACTCAGCGGCGACGTCGTGGTCGTGAACTTCTGGGCCTCGTGGTGCCCGCCGTGCCGCGCCGAGCACCCCGCCCTGGTCCGCAGCGCCGAGCGCTACGCGGACGACGGGGTCACCTTCCTCGGAGTCGTCTACCAGGATCGCGAGGCCGCGGCGATCGAGTTCCTCGACGAGCTCGGACGCGGCTACGACCACGTGGTCGATCCGGACGGGCGGGCGGGGGTCGAGTTCGGCGTGTTCGGTCTCCCCGAGACCTTCTTCATCGACCGCGACGGCACCATCGCCGCGAAGATCACCGGCCAGCTCAACCAGCGCATGCTGGAGGAGACGATCGACGAGATCCTCGCGGGAGAGGAGCCCGGGGCTCGCAGCGGTGGGGAGCAGTGGGACTCCCCGGGCGGCTGACGCCGGACCGGTCCGGGTCGCTGCCGCTGGTGCGACCCGAGCCGCTCTACAGCGGCGGCTCGAACCCGGTGATCCACGGCCGGAGCCAGACGATGAACTCGTCCCACAGGCCGGTCACGATCGCCAGCCCGACCAGGACGAGGAAGCCACCGCCCACGTGCTGGAGGCGGCGCGCGTTGCGGCGCAGGAAGTCGAGCGTCCCGGAGAGACGCCGGAACGCCAGCCCGAAGATGATGAACGGTAAGCCCAGACCGAGCGCGAAGACGAACCCGAGGACCCCCCCGCGGACGGTGCCGCCGCTCGTCGCGGACAGCGTCAGGATCGCGCCGAGCGCCGGGCCGATGCAGGGGGTCCACCCGACCCCGAAGACGAAACCGAGCACCGGCGCGGCGGCGAGCCCCGTGCCGGGCGCGGTGCCGGCGACGCGGAACTCGCGCATGAGCCGACCGCTGGCCATGAGCAGTCCGAACACGATCACCAGCCCGCCCATGACGAGCCGTGCGGTGACCGACTGCTGCAGGAAGAACAACGCGCCGAAGGCGACACCGAGCATCGTGAACGGGATCGCGAACCCGAGCACGAACAGCGTGGAGCCGAGCGCGACCCGTCCCTTCGACACGGCGTCACCCTGGACGAGTTCCTCACCGGACAGCCCGGTGACGTACGACAGGTAGCCGGGGACGAGCGGGACCGTGCACGGGCTGGCGAACGAGACGACGCCGGCCACGAACGACACGGCCCCCGCGACGACGACGTTCGCGTCGAAGACGATCGACTGGATCACCTCGAACATCGCTCAGGCTGCCGTCGTGGCCACGTCGGGGATCCTCGGGAGGGCGTCGGGGGCGGAGTGGTCGCGGACGGTGTACCCGGCGTGAGGTGAGGTCGCGAACGTCCGCCCCGGTCGTGCCAACGTCGCGACCGCGTCGTGGGTTCCGCCGCGCCGCGACCACCGGGCCGCTCGACCCCGGCGGCCGGGGCATCCGGTGGGGTCAGGCCTCGATCGGCTCGCGTTCCTCGAGGCGACCGCGCTCGCGCCGCTCGACGGCGTCGAGCCCGAACAGGCAGGCGGCGAACAGCACCAGGGCGGTCAGCGTCCACACCGCGGACGGGAACCAGATCATGCCCGGGTCCTGGAAGGCGAACCAGACCGCCTCCTCGACGACGACCTCCTCGGGCGGGATCGGGTCGTCGGGATCCGGGTCGGCGTCCACGAAGGTCGCGACGACCCGCAGCGGCGCGCCGACCACCCGCAGGCCGTCCTCCTCGGTCACCCGCGCGTTGGGCAGGGTCGGATCGTCGGGGTGCGGCGCGGCCGCGGCGGTGAAGAACGGTGTGGCGCGCTCCATGCCGTCCGGTGGGTCGCCGGCCTCGGCCATCAGGCGCTCCCGACGCTCCGCGCCGATGAGGACGGTGCCCGCGTCGGTCGTCGGGAGGTAGAGCTCGAGCATGCTGTCGACCGCGGTGCCCAGGTCACCGACGAGCTGCCGGTAGGCGGGCCGCTCCTGGCGCTGCTCGATCGTGCGGTCCTCCATGCCGAGGAACTCGGCGGGCGTCTCGAGCCTCTCCAGGTCGTTCGTCGACTCGAAGAACTCCGCGCGCTCCGACCCGGGCTCCATCGGGTGCCAGTCCGCGACGTAGGTGTCGGGGCTCTGACCAGGGAAGTAGCGGATCCCGGTGCCGGGTGGCGAGCCGGGCGCCCCGAACCACCAGAACAGCCCGATGATGCCCCCGACGGCGAAGAACGCGGTGCCGTAGATCAGCGCACCCTTCTTCACCCCGTAGATGGACCACAGCAGGATGAAGACGCTGCCGGAGAAGAACAGCACCCCGATGATCGGCACGAGGGTCGACGCGATGTGGTCGGGCGGGACCTCGGCCGCGAGCGTCATCGTCGTCGCCAGCGTCATCCGCCGTTCTCCTCGACGCTGTCCTCCTGGATGGACCAGAGGTGGTCGATCACCCGGTCGATCGCGTCGTCGGTGAGCTTGCCCTCCCACCGGGGCATGTTCGCGCCGCCGGGCACCACGATCCCGTCCTCGATGATCGAGCGGACGGCGGCCTCCGCGTCGGCGGCGCGCTCACCCGGGGGTGCCCCGTAGCGGGCGAACACCCCGGTCAGGTCCGGCGCGAGGTCGCCCTCGCCCCCCGGACCGTGGCACCGCGCGCAGTTCTGCGCGAAGATCTCCGCCCCGGTCGCGCCCGCGTGCGCCTCGGGCTCCGCCGTCTCGTCCTCCTGGATCGCGAGGAGGTAGCGGATGATCGACTCGATCTGCTGGTCGGTCATCCCACCGCCGTGCGCGACGCTCCAGGCCGGCATCGGCGTGCCCGGACGGCCCACACGGACCGTCTGCTCGAGGCGCTCCTCCGGGTCGACCACGTTCGGGTTCTCCTCGAACCGTGCGATGACCGTGTGCAGCGGCGGGGCCGGCCACGGCGCGTCCACCTCCGGGTCCGGGTGCGGGGCGAAACCCCCGCGCGCGTCGGCACCGTGGCACTGCGCGCAGGCCTCGGCGAACTCGACCCGGCCCCGGTTGACGTCCTGCTCCCAGAACTCGTCCTGCTTCGCCTCGATCCGGCTCGGTTCCAGCAGCCAGTACACGGGGAGGAAGAACGCCATGAACAGCACGAGCACGGCACCCCAGGCCATCGCCCGCTCCATGCCCTCGCCCTCGAGCTCCTCGTCAGCGTGGTAGGGGCGCATCGCGAGCGGGATGTCGCCGGCCGGCTTCGGACCCCGACGGCGTCCGGGGCCGACCACGAAGTAGGCGACGGCGAAGCCGATGAGGGCCACCACCAGGATGATGACCGCGATGTCTCTGGCTTCCATGCTCCCTCTCGCGTCGTCGCTGGCCGCCCCCTCGCGCCACTCGGCGTGGCGCCTCGGGCTGGGCTATGCGGTCAGATGTCGATGCAGTGCGGTCCCTCGGGGTCCTGCTGCAGCACGCGGGCGGTCCGGGAGGGTCCCTCCAGCAGCACGCCGGTGTTGACCTGCAGCCGGCCCTCCTCGTCGATCTCGGAGGGGAACCGGTCCAGGCCCCGAGGCGCGGGCCCGCCCATCCACTCGGCCCAGCGGTTGTACTTCGAACCGTGGCACGGGCACTCGAACCACTGCGACGTCTGGCACCACGGGACCCGGCAGCCGAGGTGCACGCACTGCTGGAAGATCGCCATCAGACCCGTGCCGTCGTCCAGGATGGCCTGGTGGTCACCCCCGTACTGCTCCTCGGCCCCGGTGACGCTCGGGTCCCACTGGATGATGTACATGCGGCCCTGCGGGAACACGTACGGTGCGCGCTCGTCGCGGATCTGCTCGCCGAGCTCCTCGGCGTCACCGAGGTCCATCACCGCGCCGAAGCCCTCGCCGAGCTGCGGCCACATGAAACCGAGCGACGCCGCGCCGAACGCCCCGAGGGCGCCGGCGGTGCCGACCCCGAGCGCGATCCTGAAGAAGTCGCGCCGCTTGACCGGCTCGCGCTTGCTCTTCTGTTCGGCCATCTCGCTCACTCACCTCTGTGTGGGAGTGGTCCCACACGTACCGTCCCGACCGCCACTGCGCTCACCGGCAGGGACCCGGTCCACGGACACACGTCTCCCGTCACATCTCGAAGAAGAGCCCGTCGAGCCACGGCCAGACGAAGTTGAAGCCCGGACCGCGGAAGAACGAGCCGAAGATCACCAGCCAGGTCCACATCACGAGGAAGAACGTGAACGCCATGTTCGCGAACTTCCGGTTGTCAGGTCGCATCGAGGGGTTCTTGTCGAAGTACGCCGCGGCGCCGAGCAGGATCAGGCCGACGCCGGGGATGGTCACCCCGGCGATCATCGGGTGGAAGTAGGCCAGCAGCTCCTGGAGGCCGAGGAAGTACCACGGGGCCTTCGACGGGTTCGGGGTCACGTTCGGGTTCGCGAGGCTCCGGAAGGTCGGGTCGATGAAGTAACTGACGATGAGGAGGATCGCGGTCACCGCCAGCAGCGCGACGAACTCGATGAGGATGAGGTGCGGCCAGGTGTAGACCTTGTCCTGCTGCTTGGTCTGGACCTGCTGGATCCCCTCGGGAGGGATCATCGCGAGCAGACGGTGCGTGTGGTCCTCGCGCGACTGCAGCTGTGGGCCAGCGCCGCCGCCGTCGCCGCCGAGCGCGGCCTGCACCCGCTGCGCACGCTCCTGCGGGGTGAGCCGCCCACCCGGGGCCTCGCCCGCCGGCGCGCCGACCGCGGCCGGCTCCTTCTCGGCATCCGGCTCGCCGTCGCCCGCGGCGGCCGCAGCGCGCTCCTTCTGCTCCTCGGGGTCGACCGGCCCCGTGCGCTCCCCCGCCTCAGCGCGCTGCTTGCGGACGGCCGCGGCCTTCGCCTTGGCCCGGGCGATGCGCTCGCTCTTGCCCTCGGAGATCAGGCGATCGTAGACCTCCTGGTCCATCTCGACCTCTTCGGCCATCTCTCCCTCCTCTCAGGCAGCCGGGCGCGGGCGGTGGG
>CAZADJ010000133.1:0-4635 GCA_964483845.1 uncultured Actinomycetota bacterium
GCGGCTCCGCTCGTCATCCACAGGCCTCGCCGCGGAGGTCGTGCGGCGAGGACGATGCTCCGTCACCGTGGGCCCATGCCCAGCGAGCAGACCGTGGAGAACCGTCGCGCGTGGCGACGCCTCCTGCGCACGTCACGGGGGCAGCTCGGCCTGTTCACGTCCGCGCAGGTGCGGGACTGCGGGGTCGTCCGGTGGCACATCGAGCGCCAGCTCGAGCTGGGGACGATCGAGCGGTGGGGCCACGGGCTGTACGCCGTCACCGGGATGCCCGACGCCTGGGAGCGCCGGGCCATGGCCGCGCAGCTCCTCGGCGGCCCCCGCTGCGTCCTGTCACACGAGACCGCCGGCCACCTGCTCGAGCTACGCGGCGTCCCCCGGCCGGACCGCATCGAGGTGCTCTTCCCACGCGGACGACGGCGGCGGCTCGCCGACGTGACCGTGCACACGACCGGGGTGCTGGCCGCCGACGACGTCACCGAGATCGGATGCCACCGCGTGACGACGGCGGCGCGCACGATCCGCGATCTGGCCGCCAGCTACGGCGAGGACCGCACCGAGCACGTCCTCCACGAGGCGTGGCGGCGCGACCAGACCGATCCGGGAGAGGTGCGTCGCTGCCACGAGCGCTTCCCCTTGCGGGCACGCCCGCGCGCGCTGACCGCGGTGCTCGACCGTGCGGACCCGCGGGTGACGCGCCTGCGCTCCGGCGAGGAGGGGCGGGTGTTCCGGCTCGTGCGCGACAGCGACCTACCGACCCCGGAGCCCGACCTGGAGGTCGTCGTCGCCGACGGGTCGATCCGCTTCTACCTCGACCTCGCCTACCCGGAGGTGCGTGTCGGGGTCGAGGTGGACCCGCCCCTGTACCACTCGATCGGTCCGGACCTGGAGCGCGACGAGGCGCGGCGGCGCGCGCTCGAGGAGGCCGGGTGGATCATCGTCTCCGTGACGTCCGAGGAGCTGCGCTGGCGGCCGGAGCTGTTCCTCGCCCGCCTCCGCGCGGCGCTCGTCCAGCGGGGCCACCCGCGCGTCGCGTGACGACCAGAGCGACCCACGAACGTCGGGGTGACGAGCAGGCGGCGTGCCGCTGACGCGAGTCAACGCTCGCCGAGCGGATCGGGACCGGAGGTCCCGCGACGGTGGTTCCCGACGCCCACGACGCGACGCGAGCAGCGTGGCGCTCAGTCGCGCCCGGCACTGCCAGGGCGGGTGGACCGCGTGGCGGCCCACACGTGGAGGCTGAGCACGACGATGAGCAGCGCGATCGCGAAGGCGCCCGTGGCGTGCTGCCCCGACAGCCCCGTCGCGGGATCCACGTCGGCGGCACCGGCGACGCCGCTCGGGCCGGCCGTGTCGCCGCCCTGACCCTGACCGGGCGGACCACCGTCGCCGTCACCGTCGCCGTCGTCCTCGACGATCTCCCCGCCGCGGACGGTCACGGTCCTCGCCATCGAGTGGGCCGCGCCATCGGGATCGGCGGTGACCGTGATCGTGTACTCGCCACGGCCCTGCGGTAGCTCCCACTCGACGCTCTCCTCGGTCGAGTCGCCCGCCGGCAACCCGTCGACGCTCACGTCCTCGTCCAGCTCGACCTCACCGTCCTCGTCGGTGACCAGGAAGTTGACGTCGAACGCGTCCGCGTCGTCGTCCCCGACGTTGTCGACCGTCGCGGTGATCGTCGCCGGCTCGCGGTCGCCGGGTGGGCCACCGCGCTGCTCGGGGTTCTCGGTCTCGATCTCGGTGACCCGCAGGTCCGCGGGATCGGGATCGGGGCCCGGGTCCGTCGTCGGGTCGGTGACCACCGGGAGGGTCACCGTCGAGTCGCAGGGCTCGCTCCCGTCAGCGCCGCAGCCCTGCTGTGCGTCGTAGAGGATCACGCTCGTCAGTGAGGAGTCCGTGAAGACCGGATCGACGTGGACGACGAGGTCCTCGTGGACCGTGACCACCCGGTCGATCTCGACCGTGGCCTCGAGCAGGCTCGGCACGAGCACGGACTCGGCCGTCACCCCCTCGACGCGCTCCTCGGTGATGAGGTGGCCGTCGACGAAGACGCGGATGTCCCAGTCGTCGGGCAGGGCCTCCTCGTCGCACGCACCACAGACCGTCCACCAACGCAGCGTCACCGGCCCGTGGACGGTGAGCTGCTCGTCGTGGGCGTCGGCCTCGAAGATCCAGTTCGGGATCTCCGGCATGCGGTCCGACGGCGCGAACAGGAGGTTGAACTCGCCGACCCAACGGGCCGGTGCGGCGGTCGAGAGCTCGTCGTCCGCGCGCAGGAACGGTCCGCCGCAGACCTCCATGTCGGCACGACCGTCGCCGGTGCAGTCGTCCTCGACGTTACCGCGCATGTGCAGCTCGAGAGCTTCGATGCGCTCGGGCCCGACCTTGGACTCGACGCGGACGCCGACCGGGACCCGGAGGGTCCGCTCACCGTCGGTCGCGAGGATCCGGCCCTCGTAGTCGCCGGTCTCGAGCAGGCTCGAGTCGAGGTCGAGCGCGACACCGACGTTCACGGTCCCGTCCGGCTCGACCACCACCTCCTCGTCGGCGAAGCGCAGGTCGAACCCGTCGGCCGGTAGGTCTCGGCCGGCCCCGTGGCGGTCGTGTGTCGCCGCCGGCTCGAACTCCAGCTGCCAGGTTCCTCCCTCGCCCGAGACGTCGATCAGCGCCAGCTGCCGCTCGAGCGTGACCTGCTCGTCGACCTCCAGGTGTGCGAGCCCGAAGCTCACACTGCCGCGCGCGAGCTCACCGTCCTCGTACACCGCGTGGCCCTCGTAGGCCTCGCCGAGCAGGGCCGGGGTCGTCGCCGCGGCGTAGGCGTCGACGAGCCCGGCGCCCTGGTCGTGGACGGAGTAGCGGTCGCCGGTCGCCGGGTCGATCAGCTGCACCGCCGTGTTCATCAGCGCCGTCTTCAGCATCTGCGGGGTCCAGTCCGGGTGGAGCTCGGAGAGCTGGGCGAGGATCCCGGCGACGTGGGGAGCGGACATCGAGGTCCCACCGGCGTCCGCGTACCCGTCAGGGGAAGCGAGCTGACCCGCACGGGGCACGGGCGCGGTGATGTTGTTGCCCGGCGCGACCACGTCCGGCTTGATGACGAAGTCGTCGTTCGGGCCGCGGCTGGAGAAGCCGGTGACCTGACCCACGATGGAGTGGGGGTCGTCCCAGGCGAGCAGGAGCTCCTCGGTGGAGACGCCGCCGTCGACGTGCTCGAGCAGGGCGTGGCCGTGCTCCTGGCTCATCGCCGCGACCGGGATGCTCGGCTCGACGGCGATGAGGGTCCCGGCGAAGTTCCCGGGCTGGTCGTTGTAGATGATCGCAGCGATCGCGCCCGCCGCCTCGGCGCTCGCCGCCTTCGCGGTGAACGGGGTCCCGCCGCGCTCGATCAGGGCGATCCGACCCATCGCGTCGGTCCCGCAGTCGGCGGGGGTGAGCGCGAGCCCGCAGTCGACGTACAGCTCGGTCTGGTTGGTCTCTGGGATCGGCGCGCCCGACAGCGGGATGATCTCCATGTCCTGGACCGTCGGGTCGTCGACCTCCGGGACGTGCGCGAAGTAGGCGAAATCACCGGGATCGGTCGAGGCACCGACGCTGACCGCGTCGTGAGCGGACGCGGGGCTGCCGATGGTCGAGTAGCCGGGCCCGGAGTTGCCGGCCGAGGTCGCCGAGACCGTCCCGGCCGCCGCGGCCGCGTTCACCGCCTGCGAGCTGATGGCCTCGGGGTCTCCGTTCGTACTGCCGAGGGAGAGGTTGATGACGTCGGCGTCGTTCTCGGCCGCGTGTTCGATCCCCATCGCCACCGACTGGGTCAGCCCGGTCCCGGCGTCGGAGAGCACCTTGTAGGCCCAGATCTCGGCGTCCTTCGCGGGGCCGTCGTAGCGCGCCTCGCCGAGCACCGGGTCGTCGCCGAACTGCGTGGTGCCCGCGGCGGTCCCGGCGACGTGGGTGCCGTGCCCGTAGCCGTCGTGGTGGCCGGCGGTGAAGGTCTCGTAGCGGGTCACCTTGGGGTGGCCCTCGTTGGGCGGGGTCGGATCGGCCCCGAACATCGGATGGGTCCAGTCCACGCCGGTGTCCAGCACGGCGATGGCCTGGCCGGCACCGGTCGCGCCCGGGTCCTCCCAGACCTGCGGCGCGTTCGTGTAGTCGACGCTCTCGTCCATGTGCGCCTCGACCGGCTCGTCGACGTGGACCGCCTCGACGTCCGGGTGCTCGGCGATGGCCGCGGCGCCGGCGGGGCTCGTGCGAACGCCGACGGCGTTCAGGACGTAGGTGAAGCGCGCCTCGCGCGTCAGCCTCCGTCCGTCGACGGTCTCCGCCTCGACCGTCTGGACCTCCACCTCGACCCCGTCCGAGGCGAGGTCGGCGAGCAGCGCGTCCTGCGCGGCTTCGAGCTCGGCCCGGTAGCCGTCCACGTCGAGGTCCTCGCCGGCACGGACGGCTGCCGCCTCCGCGAGCGCTCCCGGTGCGGCCCGCAGCTCCACGATGTAGCTGGTCGTCCCGTCACCGCTGGTCGACCCACCGTGGAGGTCGCCGCTGCGGATATCGCCGATGTCCGCGATCGGGTCGGCGGCTCCGGCGAGCAGGAGGCAGGCGAGACCGAGGAGCGTGACGAGCATCCGCGTGCGCATGGACCATCCCCAG
>CAZADJ010000133.1:4735-7606 GCA_964483845.1 uncultured Actinomycetota bacterium
CAGCGCGAGCGCCCCCAGCGCCGTCCCGCCGCCGGTCGCCGGCATCACCGGATCGGCGTCGGCCGGCGGGTCGTCGGCCGCGGGACCACCGAACTCGAGGACCTGCTGGAACGTCGGCCGGTTCTGCCACTGCATCGGCTCCTGACCCTGCAGCCCGAGCGCCTCGAACTGGATGCGGTCGCCGGCCTCGTCGGCCTCCCAGCCGTCGGGGTCCTCGCCGAACTCGTCCTCGAGCTCCGCGACCGCCGCGTCGAGGCTGTCGAGCAGCGCGTCCCGGCACGCGTCGAGTTCACCCTCCCCGCAGTACGCGTGGGACGGCGCACCGTCCACCGGCTGACCGAGCACGGTGCGCAGGTCCTTGTGGAGCTGGCCGTACCAGCCGCCGTTGTACGCGCTGCCGGTCGGGCCGGGCGGATCGTCGCGGCCCTGCGGGACGAGATCGATCGCGGCACCGAGCACCGGCTCGAACACCGCGTCGAGCACCGGGTCCCACCAGGCGTCCATCAGCGCGACCGCGGCCGGGTGGGTGTAGGTGCCGTCGCCGTCGGCGTCCCGGCGGTGGGCGCCGTCCGCGTTCCACTCGGCGAGCAGCCCGAGCGCCCGGTCGAGCCGCTCGTCGCCGGCGTCGCCGATCACCTCGAGCAGCAGCGGCAGCAGCTTGTCGCCCCGCAGGTCGACGGTGGCGGCGTCGGCCATCGCCTGGACGAGTTGGACGATGTCCATCGTCCCCCCGTCGGCGACGCCGGCCTCGATGCGGTCGTCGAGCAGCTGGACGCGGTCCACCGGCCCCCAGCTCCACTGGCTGTCCGCTGCGCGGAAGCTCGGGGCCTGCTTGTTGTTCCAGCTCGTGAGGTACCCGCGATCCGGGTCGATCTCGTGCGGCGTGCGCTCCGACGGGATGTCGAAGTCCTGCCAGCCCCAGTCACGACTGCCCCAGTTGGGCAGATCCGGGTCCACGCCGGAGCTCCGCTCCGGGTGGTAGCCGCCCAGCCTCCAGCCGATGCTCTCCTCGTCGAGGAAGAACCACTGGAAGGTGTACGAGAAGCGGTCGAAGGCATCGACCAGATCCTCGACGGTCCGCCCTCGGTCGGGGTCGGAGGCGATGACGTAGGCGAGCGCCGAGTCCACCTCGGCCCCGTAGCTCGAGCGCTGTGCGACGTAGGCGACGGGCTGGTCGTCGACGGTGCCGCGGACCCAGACGATCCCGTTCTCGGTCCGCTGGGTCGTGCGCGTCACGAGGATCGCGTCCTCCTCGGTCGGGTCCTCCGGGAGGCCGCCGGCGCTCGGGGGCGCGAGGAAGCTCTCGGAGCGCGTGTACATCTCCACGCAGTCGCCGTGGCGGTCCACGTAGTGGTCGCTCTGGACGTCCGGCTCGCCGCCGTCGGGATCGCAGAGCTCCTGGGCCCAGATGTCGACCTGGTCACCACCGGCGGAGGTCGCGCTCCACGCCGTCGTCGGGTTGCGGCCGAGCAGCACGTAGAGCGACAGCCCGGGGAAGGCCGCGCCGCGCGCCCGGATGCCGGGGCCGTACATCCCGATCTCCATCAGGATCTGCGGGGACCAGTAGCCGACCTGCGGTCCGTAGACGGCCAGCGGCCGTCCGGTGGTCGAGAGCTCGGAGCCGAGCAGCAGGACGTTCGACGCTCCGTCGGGGAACGCGAGCGGGATCGGCCCGAAGGGGCCGTCGACGGAGCCCGGTGGTTCGAACCCGATGATCTCGTCGACCGGCGAGCCGCCCTCGTTCTCCACGAGGCTGCCCGGGTCGGGACGCGCGACCGCGCCCGGGTCGGACGGGCCGAGATCGGTGATGTAGGGGAACGAGAGGTCCGTCTTCGTGGGCGCCTCGGGGTCGTCCGCGAGGCGGAGGTCGTCGAAGATCGCCCGTGCCTCCTCGGGCGAGTAGCCCTCCCCCTCGAGCGCCTCGAGGAACAGCGCGTTGTCGAGCTCCTGGCCGCCGCCCGAGCCGAGCTCCGCGCCGATGACCGTCGCCGCCGCGACGACGTCGGTCGGGCTCCAGTGCTCCGGGACGATCTGCAGCGCCGGGTACTCGGCGGGCAGACGCTCGGGGTCGGCGCGGACCTCGTCCACCAGCGCGTTGATCCCCTCGACGTACGCCTCGACGTCGTTGCGGGCGATCTCGGCGAGCTCCTCGTCGAGCTCGGCGTGGCGGTCGAGCATCGCCTCGAGCTCGTCCTCGGTGTAGTCGGCGAAGCGGAAGTGGGCCCGGTCCATGGCCAGGTTCGCCTCGCTGGCGCCGAGCAGCTCCGAGACCCGCGCGCGTCCGAGGTGGCGCAGCACGTCCATCATGAACAGACGGTCCTCGCCCGAGACGTAGCCGGCGCCGAACATCACATCCTCGCGCGTCTCGCCGTGGACGTGCGGGACGCCCCAAGCGTCGCGCTGGATGACGAGCCCGTCACGCGGCGAGTAGCTCGTCTCCACCTCGTCCTCCGGAACGCCGAGCGACGCGTCCTTGAAGAAGTCGGTGAGCTGGTCCTCGGTCAGCGTCGGGTGGGCCTGGACGAGACCGTCGTACAGCGCGATCTGGTTGAAGTTGCGCTCGGGCTGTTCGCCGGTGGTCTGTGCCTCGAACGCCTCCGCGGTGTTGAGGTAGCGGCCCTGGCCCGGCGGCAGGACGTTCAGCGCGACGCGGCTCTCGTCACCCTCCCGGTAGGGGATGACGGGTCCGTCCTGTGCGGTCGCCGCCGGGGCCGCGAGGGCCGCGGCGACCATCGCGAGCGCGAGCACGGTCACCGACAGTCGCCTCGACCGTCCACGTGTGGCTGCGGACACCCGACCGCCGCCTCCCGGGCCCGGACGAGTCGCTGTGGTCGCTCTCATCGATCCACCCCTCACCGCGATCCGCTGCCG
>CAZADJ010000134.1:0-7521 GCA_964483845.1 uncultured Actinomycetota bacterium
ACGTCCCCTTCGCCATCGCCGACGCCACCGCGCTGACCGAGGCGGGCTACGTCGGTGAGGACGTCGAGAACATCCTCCTCAAGCTGATCCAGGCGGCCGACTTCGACGTGAAGAAGGCCGAGACCGGGATCATCTACATCGACGAGGTGGACAAGATCGCGCGCAAGTCCGACAACCCGTCGATCACCCGGGACGTCTCCGGCGAGGGGGTCCAGCAGGCGCTCCTGAAGATCCTCGAGGGCACGGTCGCGTCCGTGCCGCCGCAGGGGGGGCGCAAGCACCCGCACCAGGAGTTCATCCAGATCGACACCACCAACGTGCTGTTCATCTGCGGTGGGTCGTTCGCCGGGCTCGAGAAGATCATCGAGTCCCGCATCGGCAAGAAGGGGATCGGTTTCGGCGCCGACATCCGCGGCAACAACGAGCGCGACCTCGGCGCGGTGCTCGCCCAGGTGCTCCCCGAGGACCTCGTGAAGTACGGGCTCATCCCGGAGTTCGTCGGGCGCCTCCCGGTGGTGTCCTCGGTCGACCCGCTCGACAAGGACTCGCTGGTCGAGATCCTCATCCAGCCGAAGAACGCGCTGGTGAAGCAGTACGAGCGCTTCTTCGACTTCGACGGGGTGGAGCTCGAGTTCGAGGATGGTGCGCTCGAGGCGATCGCCGATCTCGCGATCCTGCGCCAGACCGGCGCGCGCGGCCTGCGGGCGATCCTCGAGGAGGTGCTGCTCAACACGATGTACGAGCTTCCCTCCCGCGAGGACATCGGTCGCTGCGTGATCACCGGCGAGACCGTCCGCGACAAGGTCAACCCGACGCTCGTGCCGCACGGGCAGGGCGACGTGGAGGCGCCGACGGAGCGCTCCGCCTGATCGTCGCGCCCGCCCGCCGTCGCTCCGTCTCCCCGGACTAGGGGGATGCGGTGTCCCCCCTCGACCGGGCGGTCCTGCTGACCTGCGCCGCCGCGATGGTGGTCGGGGTCGCCTGGCAGCCGCTCGTGGACGGGCTCGACCGTGCCCACGACGTCGTCGTCGGGGACACGCGCGCCGCCGACGGCACCGCCTCGCTCGCGCCCCGTGCCGCCGCCGAGGACGTCGTCCCGCTCGACCGCGCCGCCACCGACGAGCTGCTCGAGCTCTGCCTCCAGCTACCGGAGGGTGCGGATCCCGACCTCCACCCGGACACCGACGAGATCGACGTGCTCGCCACCAGCCGGTCCACGGGGGCGGGGATGGTGGTCTGGGCGGGGACGGTCCACGCCGTCGGGGACGTCATCGGGGCGTGCGTCGGCATGGAGCGCGCCGACGAGTGGCGCCTCGCGAACCGCAGCCAGCGCCCGGACCCGGGCCCCGGGGCGGCCCAGGTCACCTGGAGCCAGTTCGCGTCGCGACACGGTTCCGCGGCCGGGCTCATCGGCCGGGTCCCCGACGACGTCACCGAGGTGTTCGTCGTCCTCGACGACGGGCGGGTCCTGCGTCAGGACACCGACGGGGTGGTGGCGGTCGTGTGGAGCCCGGTGGTGGCGCCGGACCGGCTCGTGGTGGTCGACGCGGACGACGAGATCACCTTCGACGGCCCGGTGACCGACTACCGCTGACCGGCCGGACCCACCCGCCGACGTGGGACCGACCCGCGAGGCTGGCTACGCTCCGCCACGACGTCCACCACCCGGAAAGCCACCATGACCGAGCGGAGCGACGAGCCGAACCACGAGCCGGACGGCGAGCTGGACAAGTCCTACGACCCGGCCACGGTCGAGGAGGAGCTGTACGAGGACTGGCTCGACGCGGGGCTCTTCCACGCCGAGCCGGACGACGACGGGGAGCCCTTCTCGATCGTCATCCCCCCGCCGAACGTGACCGGCTCGCTGCACGTCGGTCACGCGCTCGACAACACCATCCAGGACGCGATCATCCGCCGGGCCAGGATGGAGGGGAGGAACGCGGTCTGGCTCCCCGGCACCGACCACGCGGGGATCGCGACGCAGAACGTCGTCGAGCGCCAGTTGGAGGAGGAGGGGCTGACGCGCCACGACGTCGGCCGTGAGGCGTTCCTCGAGCGCGTCTGGGCGTGGCGCGAGGAGTCCGGTGGGGTCATCCTCGATCAGCTGAAGCGGCTCGGTGCGTCGTGCGACTGGGACCGGGAGGCGTTCACCTTCGACGAGCAGCGCTCGAAGGCGGTGCGCGAGGTCTTCGTCGCCCTGTGGGAGGACGGGCTGATCTACCGCGGCGAGCGCATCATCAACTGGTGCCCGCGCTGCCACACCGCGCTGTCCGACATCGAGGTGGAGCATGAGGACGTCGAGGGTGAGCTCGCCCACCTGCGCTACCCGGGGATCGACGGCAGCGAGGGCGTGCTCGTGGCGACCACCCGGGCGGAGACGATGCTCGGCGACACCGCGGTCGCCGTCCACCCCGACGACGAGCGCTACGCCGATCTGATCGGCACCACGGTCCGTCTCCCGCTGATGGACCGTGAGCTCCCGGTGATCGCCGACGACGCGATCGACATGGAGTTCGGCACCGGCGCGGTGAAGGTCACGCCGGCGCACGACCCGCTCGACCACGCGATCGCCGAGCGCCACGGCCTCGAGGTGATCGACATCCTCGACGACGACGCGGTGGTGAACGAGGCGGGCGGGCGCTTCGCCGGGCTCGACCGCTACGAGGCCCGGCGAGCGGTGAAGGAGGCGCTCGAGGTCGAGGGCCTGCTCGTCGACGTCGAGGACCACACGCACGCCGTCGGGCACTGCTCGCGTTGCGGCACGATGGTCGAGCCGAAGCTCTCCGACCAGTGGTTCGTCGAGGTCGAGCCCCTGGCCGCCACGGCGATCGAGGCGGTGCGCAGCGGGGCCGTCACGTTCTCCCCGGGCCGCTTCACCGGGCCGTTCGTCGAGTGGCTCGAGAACCTCCACGACTGGTGCATCAGCCGGCAGATCTGGTGGGGGCACCGCATCCCCGCCTGGTACTGCCCCGACGGGCACGTCACCGTCGCGCGGGAGGACCCCGACGCGTGCGCCGAGTGCGGCAGCGCCGAGCTCACCCGGGACGAGGACGTGCTCGACACCTGGTTCTCGTCGGCACTCTGGCCGTTCACGACCCTGAACTGGCCGGACGAGACGCCGGTGCTCGCGACGTGGTACCCGACCTCCGTGCTGGTGACCGGCTACGACATCAACACCTTCTGGGTGTCACGGATGCTGATGATGGGGTGCAAGTTCATGGGCGACGTGCCGTTCCACCTCGTCCACAACCACGGCATGGTCCGTGACCAGCACGGCAAGAAGATGTCGAAGTCGTTCGGCAACGTGATCGACCCGCTGGACTTCGTCGAGCGCTTCGGAGCCGACGCGCTGCGCTTCGCCCTGCTCGAGCGCGCGGCGCCCGGCCACGACGTCCCACTCGCCGAGGAGTGGGTCGAGGGAGCGCGTCGGTTCGCGAACAAGCTGTGGAACGCGACCCGGTTCGCGCTCCGGACGCTGGACGGCACCCGGCCCGGCGACCTGCCCGACGACGGTGACCTCGCGCTGGAGGACCGCTGGGTGCTGTCACGGCTCGAGGCGTGCCGGGAGCGGGTGGACACCGCGACCGCCGTCGGGACCTTCCACTGGGCGCGAGGCGGGCAGGCGCTGTGGGAGTTCGCCTGGGACGAGCTCGCCGACTGGTACCTCGAGGCCGCGAAGGTCCGGCTCTACGGCGACGACGAGGAGGCCCGGCACACCGCCCAGCGCGTGCTCGCCACCGTCCTGGACGACCTGCTGCGGCTGCTGCACCCCTACGTCCCGTTCGTGACCGAGGCGCTGTGGCGTGCCCTGACCGGCGCGTCCGGCGGGACCGAGTCGCTCGTGAACGCCGGTTGGCCCGCTCCACGGCGCGGGCGCGACCCCGAGGCAGAGGAGCGCTTCGGGGTGCTCGTCGATCTCGTCACCGAGCTGCGCCGCTTCCGTGCCGAGCACCAGGTCGCGCCGAGCCGACGCTTCCCCGCGACCGTCGCCACCGACCGACGTGAGCTGCTCGAGCCGCTGGCGCCGCTGATCACCTCGCTCGCGGGGCTGTCCGAGGTCGAGGTGGCCGCAGCCGGCGAGGAGCGGGACGGGACCACGCGCGTCGTCTTCCGCGCCGGCGAGGTGCTGATCCCGGTGCGCGGCGTGATCGACGTGGAGGGGGAACTCGAGCGGCTTCGCAAGGAGCTCGACAACGCGGAAGCGGAGAGGGCCCGGGCCGAGTCGAAGCTCGAGAACGAGCAGTTCGTCGAACGAGCCCCGGTCGACGTCGTCCAGGCCGAGCGCGACAAGGTCTCCGAGTGGGACCGGGTCGCCGCCGAGACCCGAGCCGAGATCGCCGACCTCGAGCGGCTCGGCGCGGCGGAGGGATGAGGGCGACATGACCTCCCTCGGGCGAGGTTCCTGCGCTGGTCGGGCTCGGTCGCTGCCGGTGGCGTCACGGCCATGACCGGCTTCGAGGAGGCCCTCGCCGGGCTCGACCTGCGGGCGGGCGTGGAGTGGCGCACCCCGGTGCGCGTCGCCCCCGACATCAGCCGGATCACCCGCCTCGCGGAGCTCCTCGGCGACCCCCAGACCTCGTACCCGTCCATCCACATCACCGGGACGAACGGCAAGACGTCGCTCGGGCGGATGGCGACCGCGCTGCTCGGCGCGCTCGGCGTCCAGGCCGGCACCTACACCTCGCCCCACCTGCAGGACGTCCGCGAGCGCATCCGCGTCGCCGGGCGACCGGTCTCCCGGGAGGACTTCGCGACCGCGTTCGCGAGCGTCGCCCCGCTCGCCGACCTCGTGGACGAGGAGAACGGGGTCGACCCGAGCGACCCGGCGGCCGCCCGGGTGACGTACTTCGAGCTGCTCACCGCGATGGCGTACTGGTGGTTCGCGGACCACCCGGTCGACGTCGGGGTCTTCGAGGTCGGGATGGGTGGGCGCTGGGACGCGACCAACCTCGTGCGCGGTGAGGTCGCCGTCATCAACCGGGTGGACCTCGACCACCCGGTGCTCGGCTCGACGCCGGCGGAGATCGCGCGGGAGAAGGCCGGGATCATCAAGGAGGGCGCGACGGTGGTCTCGGCCGCGCAGCACGACGACGTCGCCGAGGTGATCGCCGAGCGCGCCGCCGAGGTCGGCGCGAGGCTGCTGCTCGCCGGTCGCGACTTCGCGCTGGAGGATCGCCGGCTCGCGGTCGGAGGTCAGCAGCTCACCGTGCGCAGCCCGACCCGACGGCACGAGGACATCGTCCTGCCGCTCCACGGGGAGCACCAGGCGGAGAACGCCGCCGTCGCCCTGGCTGCGCTCGACGCGTTCCTCGACGGGCTCGACGCGGTCGATGACGAGGTGCTGCGTGAGGGCTTCGCCGCGGTCGAGGTGCCGGGCCGGATCGAGGTCGTCAACCGCGAGCCGACCGTGGTGCTCGACGGGGCGCACAACCCGGCCGGCGCCCAGCGCGCCGCCGAGGCGGTCGCCGAGTCGTTCGCCTTCCGCGACGTGATCCTCGTCATCGGCTGTCTCGGCGACAAGGACCTCGCCGGGCTGCTCGCCCCCTACCGGGAGCTGGCGAGCCACGTCGTGCTGACCCGGCCCCCCACCCCGCGCGCGACCGACCTCGCCGAGCTCGAAGCCGCCGCCCGTGAGCTCTGGTCGGGGACCTCGGTCGCGGTGGAGCGCGCCGAGAGCGTCCGGGAGGCGCTCGACAAGGCGGCCGGCATCGCCGGTGAGACCGACGGCGTGCTCGTCACCGGGTCGTTGTACACGGTCGGAGCCGCCCGTGACGTCTACGCGCCGTTCGACGGGACCTGAGCCGGTCGAGCGTCCGTTTGGCGCGGCCCGAGGGACTCGGGCAACCTCCGAGGTCGGAACGCCGACCGACACCGACCGGAAGGGGCCGATCGTGGCCACCGAGCAGACCCTGATCCTCGTGAAGCCCGACGGGGTGGAGCGGGGGCTCGTCGGTGAGGTGATCGGGAGGATCGAGGCCAAGGGGTACCGGATCCGCGCGCTCGAGCTCCGCACCCTCGACACGGAGTCCGCGGAGCAACACTACGCCGAGCACGCCGAGAAGCCGTTCTTCGGGGAGCTCGTCGACTTCATCACGTCCGGGCCGCTGGTCGCCATGTGCGTCGAGGGCGAGTCCGCGATCGCCGGCATGCGCCAGATCATGGGGGCGACCGACCCGCTGGAGGCGGACGCCGGCTCCGTCCGCGGCACCTTCGCCGCCGCCATCGGCCAGAACATCGCGCACGGCTCGGACTCGCCCGAGAGCGCGGCCCGCGAGCTCGAGCTCTTCTTCCCCGGACGCTTCTGACCGGTCGGCCCGGACCGTCCCGTACGCCGTCGGGTACCGGGGGGTGCCCGGACGAGCTGCCGCCCGGGGCGCCGCGCGCTCATCCACAGCTCACGGCGCGTCAGCCTTGCCGGCGGTGGGATCACCGAGGAGGGTCGTGGTGCCCCCGCCGGCGAGGTCGCCCGTGCGCACCGTCCGAGACACGCCTCCGTCGGAGACGTGGACCTCCGGCGCGGCCGGTGGCCGCTGGTCGCCGGGGAGCGCGGTGAACGGGCGCCCGCGTCGTCTGCGCTGCTCGCGGTGCGCGGCGGAGGCCGCGCGCGCCTTCGCGCTCCCGGACATCGACGAGCGACCGCAGGTCACCGCACCCGAGGCCGCTGCGGACCTCCTCGTCCCCGAGCTGCACGCCCGCGACCGCGAACGCTGCGTCGCGGTCCTGCTCGACACCAAGCACCGGCTGCTCGAGGTCGCGACCGTGTCCGTCGGGTCGGTCGATCACACCTTCATGGGTCCCCGGGAGGTCTTCCGCGACGCCCTCGTCGCGAACGCGAGCGCGTTGGTGCTGGCGCACAACCACCCCAGCGGCGATCCCGAGCCGTCGCGTGACGACGAGCTCGTGACCCGACGGCTCGTGAGCGCCGGCGAGCTCGTCGGGGTGGACGTCCTGGAC
Source organism: uncultured Actinomycetota bacterium (assembly GCA_964483845.1). Taxonomy (GTDB): domain Bacteria; phylum Actinomycetota; class Nitriliruptoria; order Nitriliruptorales; family JAHWKO01; genus CAZADJ01. The sequence continues at coordinate 6,955 of CAZADJ010000134.1, forward strand.
CACCTCGTGGTCGGCGGGGACCGCTGGATCAGCCTCGCGCGACGCGGCCTGGTCTGACGGGTCGGGGTTCGTCGGCTCCCGGCCCCCGTGTTACGCTCGCGGCTCCGGTCACCGGGGCCGGTCGGGTCGACGTGTGCTGTCGCGAGAGGTTCACGGTGCGTCCGGGCCGTCCTCGAGGCTCCGGGAGCCATCCGACGTGGGTCCGTGACGACAGGTGAACGGTGAGCATCGCGAGCACCTTCCAGTTCCTCGGTCGCGACATGGCGATCGACCTCGGTACGGCCAACACCCTGGTGTACGTGCGGGGACGCGGGATCGTCCTGAACGAGCCGTCCGTGGTCGCGATCAACACGAAGAGCGGCGCGATCCTCGCCGTCGGCGCCGAGGCCAAGCGCATGATCGGCCGGACCCCCGGCCACATCGTCGCGATCCGTCCGCTGAAGGACGGCGTCATCGCAGACTTCGACGTGACCGAGAAGATGCTCCGCTACTTCATCCAGGCGGTCCACCGGCGTCGCTTCCTCGCGAAGCCGCGCATCGTGGTCTGCGTCCCGTCGGGCATCACCG
>CAZADJ010000135.1:0-7448 GCA_964483845.1 uncultured Actinomycetota bacterium
ACTCGTCCCACCGTCCGGTCAGGCCCGCGATCTCCGCCAGCCGGGTGAGCACGTTGACCTCGCCGGAGCGGTCCCCGTGGCGTCGGAGCCGCTGGAGCGCCTCCTTCCCCACCTCACGCGCCTCGTCCCACTCCGCTCGGAACGTGAGGAAGACGAGGAAGTTGTTGGCCGCACGGTGGGCGACGTACGACGCTGTGTGTTCGCTCAGCCGGTAGGCGTGCCGCATCAGCGCGAGCGCCTCCTCGGGCCGGCCCCGGTGCCAGACCACCAACGCCTTCGTGTTGAGCGCGTCGCAGACGACGTCCAGCAGCCGTTCACGCTCCGCCGGCTCAAGGGCCGCCTCGACCCGGACCCCGGCCTCGTCGACGTGGCCGAGGAAGTACAGCTGCCGCGCGAGCTCGTTGGCGAGACGCGCGTACTCCACCGGCGTGTCGTCGGGATCGAGCCGTGCGACCGCCGTCTCGAGGCGCTCGACCGCCTCCGCACCGCGGCCCTCGTCGAAGTCGATGCGGGCGATCGTCGCCTCCGCCAGCGACTCCCGCCGGGTGTCCCCCAGGTCGGCGAACAGCTCGGCGGCCTCCCGCAGCCGGTCCATCGCCGCATCGGTGTGCCCGGCGCGCCGCTCGAGCTCTCCGGCCCGCTGCAACCCCTCGGCCCGGGACGTCGGGTCGTCGGTGAGCTCCACCACACGAAGCCAGCAGCGACCGGCCTCCTCCACCGCGGCCAGCGACTCGGCCCGGTCGGCCGCACGCCGCAGCATGCGCAGGGCGTCGTCGCGCACCTCGTCGGCGTCGTCCCCGTCGGGGTCGGCGTGGAACCCGTCGAGCAGGTGGGTCGCGATCACCTCCGCGAGCTCGTCCGCGCCGGGCAGCGACTCGAGGTGCCGGGCGGCCGCGAGGTGTCGAGCCTTGCGCTCGTGACGGGACAGGGTGTCGTAGGCGACCGTGCGCACTATCGACTGCAGGAACGAGTACCGGCCCTCCTCGGGGCCGCGCGCCCCCGCGTCCAGCCCGACGAGGTCCTTCGCCCGCAGGGTGCGCAGCCCCTCGTCGACCGTGGCGGCATCCAGCCCGCTCAGCACCGCCACGCCGTCACGGGTGAAGCTCTGTCCGAGCACCGCCGCGTGCTGCAGCAGGTCCCGCACCCCGGGGTCGAGCCCGTCGAGCCGAGCCGCGACCAGCGTCTGGAGCGTCTCCGGTACGTCGAGTTCCGCCACCTCACCGGCAAGTTCGTACCCGTCCTCGCCCGGGACGACCTGCCCGCGGTCGAGCAGCATCCGCACCGTCTCCACCGCGTACAACGGCACCCCCTCGGCCTGCGCCGCGATGCGTGCCCGGAACGGCTCCGGCAGCCCCGGCACCAGCCCCGCCAGCAGGGTGTACATCGCCTCGTCGGAGAGCGGCTCGAGGTGCAGCGTCGTGAGGTTCCGGATGCTCCCAGCCCAGTCGACCCGGTCGGCGAGCTCCGGGCGCGCGAGCGTCAGGACGAGGAACGGTCGGTCCCGCGACCACTCCAGCAGGTGCTCGATGAAGTCCAGCAGCCCCTGGTCGGCCCACTGGAGGTCCTCGAACACCATGACGACCGGGTGACGCTCGGCCAACCGCTCGAAGAACAACCGCCACCCGGCGAACAGGTCCGCCTGGTCCGGGGCGGTCCGCTCCTCCAGCCCCAACAGCTGCGCGAGCCGCGGCAGCACGAACGCGCGCTCCTCGGGATCGTCGACCCGCTCTCCGACGGCGTTCTCGAGCTTGCGGCGGGCGGTGGTCGGGTCCTCGTCCTCGACGATGTCCGCCCGTCCGCGCACCATCTCCGCCAGCGCGTCGTAGGCCACCCCGTCGCCGTAGGCCAGACAGCGACCCCGGTGCCAGAACACCGTCTGGACCAGGCCGTCGAGGTGCTTCTCGAACTCCCACGCCAGACGTGACTTGCCGATCCCCGGCTGACCAACCACCGAGATCATCGCCGCGCTGCCCTGCTCCGCGACCGTCTCGAACACCTCGCGCACGAGGCGGAACTCGCGGTCGCGTCCGACGAACGGCGGCTCCAGCCCCTGCGCTCGTACCGCACCCCCGCGCCGCGCGATCACCCGGGTCGCGCGCCACGTGCGCACCACCTCGTCCTTGCCCTTGAGCTCGTGTGACCCCGCGTCCTCGTAGGCGATCGCCGTCGCCGTCGCACGCCGCGTCGCCTCGTCGACCAGCACCCCGCCCGGCGGGGCGACCGACTGGATCCGAGCCGCGGTGTTCACCCGGTCCCCCGCCACCATCCCCTGTCCGGTGGCCCCGACCGTCGCGGCGACGCGACCGGTCACCACGCCGCCCCGGGCACGCACCCCCGCCAACGACCCGTCCTCACCGAGGCCGGCGACCGCATCCACCAGCTCCAGCGCGGCCCGCACTGCCCGCTCGGCGTCGTCGTCGTGCGCGACCGGCGTCCCCCACACCGCCATCACCGCGTCACCGATGAACTTCTCCACCGTCCCGCCGTAGCGCTCCACCACGCGGCGGGCGCGCGCGAAGTACGTGTCGAGCAGCTCACGGACCCACTCCGGGTCACGGCCTTCGGCGACCCCGGTGAAGCCGACGAGATCCACGAACACGATGGAGACGACCCGGACCTCGGTCTCGGGCACGGTCGCCTCAGCCGGCGTGGCCGCCGCAACCCCCGTCAAAGACGGGGCGGCCTCACCGGTGCTCAGCGGCGCACCGCAATCCGCACAGAACCGGTCGCCCGGCTCGGTCGTCGCGCCACACGAGGGGCACGCGGTGTCCAGCGAGGTGCCGCAGTGCGGGCAGAAGCGACCGTCCGGCCGCACCTCGCCGCCGCAGTTCGCACACGCCGCCACCGCATCGACCTCCCGCCGCGGAGACGATGATGCCGAATCCGACGCTCCCCCGTCGAGCGGCCCGACCGGACGACGCCGCGCGGGAGCCCCTCAGCTCGGACCGTCGGCCGTCCGTCTCCGGGCGGCGCGACGCTCGGCGCGCTGGCGCGCGAGCTGTTCCTCGGCCTGGTCCGGGCTCGGGGCGGTGCCCCCGAGGTGGGCGGGCAGCCACCACCGGTCGTCGGGCCCCTGCGGGTGCTGCGGGTACTCGTCCTGCGCGCGCTCGACGAGCTCACGGACCGACTTCATGAGGCGGTCGGTGACCTCCTGAGGGTCACCGTCGGGGGTGTGGTCGATCGGTCGGCCGAAGTGGACGTCCATCGCGACGCCGCGCTCGAAGTTCCGCGGGCGCCACTTGGTCAGGATGCGCTGCGTGCCCCAGACCGCCGCCGGCACCAGCGGCGCGCCGCTCGCCATCGCCATGCGCGCCGCGCCGGTCTTGGCCTCGCGCGGGACGAACGAGGGGCTGATCGTCCCCTCCGGGAACATCCCCACGACCTGCCCACGGCGGAGGCGGTCGACGGACTCCTCGATCGCGTCGCGGGCACGTCCGTAGCGGTCGACCGGGATGTGCTTCATCGCGCGCATCAGCGGTCCGGCCACCCGGTGGCGGAACACCTCCTGCTTCGCCATGAAGCGGACCAGGCGCCCCTGCTCGCGGGCCCCGTAGCCGACGAAGACGAAGTCCAGGTAGCCGACGTGGTTGGAGGCGAGCACCGCGGGGCCCGCGGCGGGCACGTTGCCCGCCCCGAAGATGCGGACACGCCAGTCCATCGCGGCGAAGATGCCGAGGGCCGCGCCGATGACGGTGCGGTAGACGGGTTCGCCGCCCTCCCACTGGATACGGGTCATCCGGGCTCCTAGCGCGTCGACACGGGGTCAGGGGGCCGAGGCCGGTGCGTTCAGGCGAAGGCGCGGTCCTCCGGGCTGATCAGCTGTCCACCGAAGTGCTTCTCCGACAGGCCGGTCTCGTCAGCGTACTTGCAGATGCCGCCCATGAAGAACGGCCACCCGGCACCCAGCAGCAACCCGGTGTCGATGTCACGTGGATCGGCGACGACGCCGTCGTCGAGCATCACCTTCGCCTCGTCGAGCGTCGCCTCGACCGCCTTCTGCCTGATCTGGTCGGCGGTGAGCGGCTCGACACCGTCGTCGACCTCGACCGCGGAGGCGATCTCGTCGTGCGGGACGCGGCCCTGGCTCCAGTCGTAGATCCCGTCGACGTCGAGCTCGGCGATCCGCGCGAAGTTGTCATCGAGCGGGAACCGGTCGGGCCACTCGTCGTGGAGGGTCTGTGCGGTGTGGTAGGCGACCTTCAGGCCGACGAACCCGAGGAGCTCGAACGGCCCCATCGGCAGGCCGAGCTCCTTGGTCGCGTCGTCGATCTCGGCGAAGTCGTTGCCGTGGCGTAGCGCCTCCATGCACGCGCCGTTGAAGCGCATGAGCAGCCGGTTGACGATGAAGCCCCGGGTGTCCGCGCACGCCACCCCCGACTTCCGGAGTCGCTTGGAGACCTCGAAGCCCGTCGCCAGCGCCTGCTCGCTCGCCTGCTCGGTGCGGACGATCTCGAGGAACGGCATCACCCGGACGGGGTTGAAGAAGTGCAGGCCGATGACGCGCTCGGGGTGGGCGAGGTCGCTCGCCATCTCCTCGATGGACAGGGCGGAGGTGTTCGACGCGAGCACCGCGTCCTCGTCGACGTGGCGCTCCACCTCGGCGAAGATCTGCTTCTTCAGGTCCATCTTCTCCACCACCGCCTCGAGCACGAGGTCAGCGCCGGCGATGTCGGCGTCGTCGAGCGTGTAGGTGACCAGCGACTTCAGGAAGCGCTCCTTGCCCGCCCGGAGCTTGCCCTTCCCCGCAGCCTCGTCGATGTCGCCCTCGATCGTCTCGCGCGCCTGCTCGAGCACGTCCTCGTCGATGTCCTTCATGACCAGCGGGACCTCGAGCTTCTCGAGGAGGAGCGAGCCGAGCTGCGCACCCATCAGGCCCGCGCCGACGACCGCGACCTTCTCCAGGGGCCGCGCCTGCGCCTCGGGGCGCCACGGCTGCTTCTTGATGCGCTGCTGGGTGAGCCGGAAGGCGTAGATCGCCGACTGGGCCTGCCGGGCGGGCAGCAGCTCGGCGAGCGCGTCCTCCTCGCGACGGTAGCCCTCCTCGAGGTCGCCGCCCTGCGAGGCGAACTCGATCAGATCGATCGCGAGGTAGGGCGCCTTCGTCCCCTCGTGGACCTTGTTACGCGCGTACTCGCGGGCGTTGCTGATCGCCTCCTCGTCGTGGTCGGGCTCACGGGCGGGGATCTCCCGGTCCCCGGTCACGAGCTCCTCGAGGATCTCCAGAGAGCGGTCGAAGAGGTCGACCGGCGCGATGATCTCATCGGCGAAACCGAGCTCGTGGGCCTGGTCCGCCTCCAGCATGCGGTTGTTGTCCAGTGCGTTGTGGACGATCACCTTGCACGCGTCGGCGGTCCCGACGATGCGCGGCGCGAGCTGCGTGCCGCCCCAGCCGGGGAGGATGGAGAGGAACACCTCGGAGAACGCGATCGGTCGGGCCGTCGTCGAGATGGTGCGGTAGTCGCAGTGGAGGGCGATCTCGAGCCCGCCACCGATCGCCGCGCCGTTGATCGCCGCGAGGGTCGGGTACGGCAGGTCCCTGATGCGCTTGAACAGGCGGTGCCCCTCCTCCGCACCACGACGGGCCGACTCGGGCGTGACGCCGTCGAACTCCGTGACGTCGGCGCCGACGGCGAAGATGAACGGCTTGCCGGTGAGCAGCAGTCCCGCGACGTCGTCGCGCGCCTCGATGTCGTCCAGGGCCCCGTCCAGCGAGGCGAGGGCCCGCTCCCCGAACACGTTCGGCTTCGTGTGGTCCGCACCGTTGTCCATCGTCACGATCGCGAGCCGTCCCGCGCCGTCGTCGCGTGCGGCCGCGACCGTCGGCGAGTCGTAGTAGCGGACCTTGAAGCGGGTGTAGACCTCGTCGTCAGCCATGTCGTTCCTCCTCGGATGTGGTCTGTGTCGGGACGTCGGCTACTCGCGCTCCCAGAGGATCGAGCAGCCCATCCCCAGGCCGACGCAGAGCGTCGTGACGCCGTAGCGGGCATCGGGGTTCGTGTCGAAGAAGTGGGCGAGCTCCGCGGCGAGCCGCGCTCCGGACATCGCCAGGGGGTGGCCCATCGCGATCGCACCCCCGTAGGGGTTCACCTTCGGGGTGTCCACCGGGAGGTCGTAGTGGTCGAGGAAGGCGACGCACTGGACCGCGAACGCCTCGTTGAGGAACACGGCGTCGATGTCGTCGATCGTCAGGCCGGTGCGCTCCAGGAGCCGGTCGGTCGCCGGGATCGGTCCGTAGCCCATCGTCTCCGCCTCCACGCCGACGAAGACGTAATCGACCAGACGCATCCGCGGTGCCAGGCCGTGCTCCGCCGCGAAGTCACGGCTGGTGAGCAGCACGCAGCCGGCCCCGTCGTTCAGGCCGGCGGCGTTGCCGGGGGTGACGCGGCCACCCGTGCGGAACACGGCCGGGAGCTGCGCGAGGTCCTCCGCGGTCGTCTCGGGACGCGGATGCTCGTCGCGCTCGACGACCGTGCGCCCCTCCGACGACCAGACGGTCATGCGCACGACGTGGCTGTCGAAGACGCCGTCCGCCTGGGCCTTCGCGGTGCGCTCCTGCGACTGGAGGGCGAACTCGTCGGCGCGTTCACGGGTGATCTCCGGGAGTTCGTCGTGGAGGTTCTCCGCCGTCGCGCCCATGACCAGCGCGGACTCGTCGACCAGGCTCTCCGCGATGAAGCGCGGGTTGGGATCCACCTCGGCCGCCATCGGGTGGTGGCCCATGTGCTCGACGCCGCCGGCGAGCACCGCCTGCTGGGCACCGACCCGGATCGCGTTCGCCGCGTTCACGATCGCCGTCAGGGCACCCGCGCACATGCGGTCGAGCGCGTACCCGGGCACCGAGTCGGGGAGGCCGGCCAACTGTGCGACGGCCCGACCCATCGTCAGACCCTGGTCGCCGACCTGCGCGGTCGCCGCGAAGGCGACGTCGTCGACGTCGGCGGGTTCCAGACCGGGGTTGCGCTCGAGCAGGGCACGGACGGTGCGCACGGCCATGTCGTCGGCGCGGGTGTCCGCGTAGTAGCCGGTGTCCTTGGCCCGCCCGATCGGCAGGCGCACCCCGTCGATGTACACGGCGTCGGTCAGCTCGGTCATGGGTCACCTCGTGTCTGCTCGGGACGTGCGGATCGGGTGTGCGGGACGGGTGGTGCGGGCTGGGTCGGGCGGGCGCGGGATTCCAACGGGGAGCACGGTCGGCCCGCCCGACCCTGTGCGTGCACACTCTGGCGCACGGCGCGCCCGAAGGCACATCGAGCAGGTGGCCGCGCGTACCAGCGCCCGCGTGGCCCTCGTCGCCGCCTCCGTGCGCCGCCCGCAGTGCGTCGCGTGGACCATCCGGTCGGGGCCCGGGCCCTCACCGGCGAGGCGCGAGATCGCACCGTGACGGGTTCAGTGCCAGATGCGGCACAGGAACCGTCTGCGTGGTGTTACAGCAGCGATGGTGAGGGGAC
>CAZADJ010000136.1:0-7435 GCA_964483845.1 uncultured Actinomycetota bacterium
TCGGTGACGACCTCGGCGCCGGGCATGCGCGCGAAGACCTCCGGGTCGAGGCTCACCTTCAGGCTGCGGCTCCCCCCACCGACGATCACGCGTTGACGGTCCAGCACGCGGGCGTCGACGTAGAGCGGCAGGTCGCCGGGGAGCGCGAACGGCGTCACCCCGCCGATCTCCATCCCGGTCAGCTCGCGCGTCGCGTCGGGGTCCGCGAACGAGAGCTTGCGCACGCCGAGCAGCTTGCGGACGCGCTTGTTCACGTCGAGCTTCGTCGGGGCCAGGTTCAGGCACGCGGCGTGCACGACCGGCTCCGAGCGCGACGCCACGATGATGCAGTTGGCTGAGTCCTCCGGCGCGTAACCGTAGCGCTCGCAGAAGGCGGCGGTGTCGGCGAACGACGGATCGATGCGGATCTCGTCGAACTCGGCCCGCAGGTCCCGGAGCTGCTCACGGACCCGGTCCTCGATCTCCGCTTCCTCCACGGGCGCACCTCCACCGTCGCGACGTTCACCACACACAGCGTGCCGGACGGTGCCCCTGGATCGCAGGTGACCCACGGGACGCAACGGGCCCGGTCCCTCCGCGTCTCCGGAGCGGCGAGACACCGTCCACCGCCGGGTAGGCTCGGGCGTCCATGAGCACCGTCGCCGTCGCCTCCAGCTCGCGGCTCGCCGTCGACGCCGGTCTCGCCGCCGGGGCGGACGGTGGCAACGCGGTCGACGCCGCGATCTCGTCCATGCTCGTCTCGCTCGTCACCGAGCCCGGGATCTGCTCGCTGGGGGGCGGCGCGTACGTGACGGTCTGGCCGGTCGGGCGTGCGGCCGAGGTGATCGACGGTGGCTGCGCCGCACCCCGTCACGGCCGGCACCGGCGCGGGCTCGACGCCGAGACGATCACGACCACGTACGCCGGTGGTGTCACGACGACCGTCGGGTACGGATCGGCGGCGACCCCGGGGGCCGTCGCGGCCCTGGACACCGCGTCACGGCGCCACGGGACGCTGCCGTGGCACCGTCTGGTCGAGCCGGCGATCGTGGTCGCACGCGCCGGCTTCGCGCTCTCGGCCGCGTCGGACCACTACCTGGAGCACGTCCACGACGCCATCTACGGACGGCAGGCACGCAGCCGTGCAGCGCTCCACCACCCGGACGGTCGCCGCCTCCGCCGCGGCGAGACCGTGCGCGTCGACGGGCTCGCCGACAGCCTGGAAGCCATCGCGGAGCACGGCGCCGAGGTGTTGCACCGGGGCGAGCTCGCGGAGCGCATCGCCGCCGACATGGAGGCGCACGGCGGTCTCGTCACCGCGGAGGACCTCGCTCGCTACGAACCGGTCGTCCGGGCGGCTCTCGACGTCGACGTCGACGGGTGGCGCATCGCCACGAACCCGCCGCCCGCGGTCGGTGGGGCGGCCCTCGCGGCCCTGCTGTCGCTGACCCGCGGGCACCCGAGCGGGCCGTGGTCCGCCACCGACGTCGCAGCCCACGTCGAGGCGCAGCGGACGGTGTTCACCTACCGGCGGCAGCACCTCGACGGTGCGGAGGATCGCGGCGCCGCGCTGGCGTCGTTCCTGTCGTTGCTCGACGTCGATCCCGCCGCGCTGCTGTCGTCGCCCTCCACCGTCCACACCTCGGCGGTCGACGCGGACGGCTGGGGCTGCGCGATCACCGCCTCCGCCGGGTACGGGTCCGGCATCATCGCCGCCGACACCGGTATCTGGATGAACAACTGTCTCGGAGAGCTCGAACTGCTCCCGGCGGGCGTCGACGGGGTGGAGCCGGGCGAGCGGCTGCCGTCGAACATGGCGCCGACGACGGCCCGTGACCCTGGGGGAGCGGTGCTGGCGATCGGGTCGCCGGGTGCCGACCGCATCACCACCGCGATCGCGCAGGTGCTCGCCGGTTACGTGCGCGCAGGCGCCCCCCTGGCCGAGGCCGTCGCGCAGCCCCGGGTCCACGTCGACATCACCGAGGGCGGTCCGGTCGTGAGCGCCGAGGGCGGCGTCGCGGTGGATGAGGTGACGCTACCGGTGCGGACGGTGGGCGGGATCCACATGTCGTTCGGCGGGGTCGGCGTCGCGGCGCGGCGGGCGGGCGGTGGGCTCGACGCCGCCGCTGATCCCCGCCGGGACGGTGCGGCCGGGATCGGGTGACCGTGGTCTTCGTCGTGAGCCTGTCGCTCGGGCTGATCACGTACAACGCCGCGCTGAACCTCGTGCCGTTCCCGCGCTGGAGCTACGTCCCGCTCAACCTGGCGCTCGCCGCCGGTCTCCTGGCCGTCGCCCGAGCCCGCGGGTTGCGTTGGGAGGCGCTCGGTCTCTCGCCGGGGCAGCTGGCCGCCGGGTTGCGGTGGGGTCTCGGCACCGTCGCGGTCGTCGTCGTCGCGGTGACGATCGGGGTCCTGGCCGGTGACCGCCTCCCCGCGGTGGAGCGCCTCCTGGCCGACCAGCGGGCCGTCGGGCTCTCGGGGCTGGGGCTGGCCTACGAGACCATGATCCGGATCCCGCTCGGGACCGCGCTCTTCGAGGAGGTCGCGTTCCGGGGCGTGCTGTTCGCCGCCGTCGCCGAACGGGGGACGCTGGCCACGGCGGTGATCGTCTCGAGCGTCGTGTTCGGGCTGTGGCACATCGGGCCCGGGCTGGTGACGTTGCGGCTGAACGAGCCCGGGCTGTCCGTGACGGGTCAGATCCTCGGGGTCGCGGCGATGGTCGGGGTCACGGCGGCCGCCGGCGTCTTCCTCTGCTGGCTGCGGATCGCGAGCGGTGGTCTGCTCGCTCCCGTCATCGCCCACTGGGCGGCGAACGCGCTCGGGCTGACCGCTGCCGCCCGGACCCAGCGGCCCGGCTGAGCGACAGGCGAGCTCAGGACCCGTTCCGACCGCCCTCATCCCGGCGCCGGGCCCGGGCACGGCCGATCTGCCGGGCGACACCCAGCCCGCGGTCGCGGACGAAGCTGAGGGCCAGCCGCTTGCGGTCGCCGACGTAGAAGCGGCGCGCGTGGCGGCGCACGGCCCGGCGGTCGACCTCGACGCCGAGACCCGGCCGATCGGGGACCGGGAGGCGCCCGCCCTCGGCGACCAACGGCTCCACGAGCATCGCGTCACGCGCCTCGGGCGGCCACGCAGGCGTGTCGACCGGGTACTCGAGCGCCTCGTCGCCGGCGGCGCCCGAGGCGATCAGGAGGTGGAGACCGACCGCGAGACCGATCCCGGTCGACCACGAGCTCGGCGCGAACCGGACCCCCTCGTCGCGGCACCGGCGGCCGACGCGCAGGGTCTGCGCGATCCCCCCGGTGTGGAGGGCGTCCGGCTGGTACAGGTCGTAGCAGCCGCGGTCGATCATCATCTCGAGCTCCGGGGCTCCGGACGTGTGCAGCTCGCCCCCGGCGATCGGCACGTCCGTCGCGTGTCGCAGCGAGCAGAGGTCCGCGTAGGCGTCCATGGACAGCGGCTCCTCCAGCCAGGCGATGCCGTGCTCCGCGCAGACGTCGGCGAACCGTCGTGCCCGGTCGAGGTCCCAGGTGGGGGCGTCCGCGACCGCGGCGATGCGCCAACCCTGGTTCGCGTCGACCGCCAGCCTGATGTCGTCCCCGACCGCGCCCGCGGTCTCCGAGACCTGCCGGACGTCGGCGGCCTCGTCCTCGTGGACGCGCAGCTTCAGGAGGCCGAACCCCTCGGCCGCCCGCTGCTCCGCCTCGAGGATCCGCTCCCGTGGGCCGCGGACCTCGGCGCTGGAGGCGTACACCTCGACCGTGTCGTGGCGCTCGGCCCCCAGCAGCCGCCACAGGGGCTCCCCGGCGATCTTCCCCTTGATGTCCCAGAACGCCGGCTCGATCCACCAGTTGCGCCATCCCAGGTAGGCGATCTCGCGGAGCCGCTGCTGGACCAGGTGGATGTCGGTGGCGTCCTCACCGATGAACTCGGGTCCGACGAGGTCTCCGAGTCCGCGGTGCTCGTGGCTGAAGGCGGGGACCGCGCTCCAACCCTCCACCCCGTCGTCGGTCACCACGCGGATCAGCGTGCAGCGCAGCTCGTCCTGCGGCATCCCGGGGATCCACGACGGGTGGAGCGTGTCCGGGAGCACCCGGGTGAAGTGGTGGAGCTCGATGCGCGCGACGGGGTGCCCCGTCCCCGCCATGACCTCCTCGAGGTCGTGCCCCGCCGCCACCATCCGCTCGTCAGAGCCGCTCGATGACCCCGAACAGCCCGACGATGATGAGGTAGGCCGCGACGATGAAGTTCAACAGCCGCGGGACGATGAGGATGGCGATGCCGGCGACGAGCGCGATGATCGCGAGGATCATCGGCGCATCGAGCACGATCTGCTGCGCGAAGATGAGCTCCACCGTGGTACTCCTCGCTCGGGCGTCTGTCGCAGGTGGGACCGTAGACGCTCAGGAGGGTCACGTCGCCCCACCGCTGCGAACGTTGGTGGGCGCCACCGTCGTGCCGCCGAGGCGATCGTGTCGCTGACGCCGTCCGTCGCCGCCACCGGTCCGGGTCGCGTCCACGGCTTCCCCGGCGCGCGGCGGACGCTCAGCCGGGCTCCCCACGACCGCCGAGCTCCTGATCGAGCAGCAGCAGCGCCGAGGGATCGTCGCCCGCCCGGCGGAGCCGGCGCACGATCTGGCCCACCGTCGCCTCCTCCTCGGTCTGCTCGTCGACGAACCACTGCAGCAGCGGGTAGCTCGCGTAGTCCTCCTCCTCGATCGCGGCGGTGTACAGCTCGTGGATCGCCCGGGTCACGCGCTGCTCGTGCTCGAGCGCCTGCTGGAAGGTGGCCAGCGGCGAGGACGTCTCGACCGACGGAGCCGGCAGCTGACGGAGCTGCACCTCGTTGCCGCGGTCGAGGATGAACTCGAACACGCGCATGGCGTGGTCACGCTCCTCCTCCGCCTGGAGCCGCATCCAGCGCGCGAACCCGGGCAGGTCCGCGGCATCGAAGTGGGCGGCCATCTGCAGGTACACGTACATCGCCTCGAACTCGAGACCGAGCTGATCGTTGAACGCCTCGGTCAGTTTCTCACTCAACGCCATCGTGGTCCCTCCGCGCCGACATCTCGGACCGTGAGCCTACGGGGGCCGTGGCCGCGCGCGCCTCGGCCGGATGATCCGTGTGCCGTCCCGACCAGATGGTGGCGGGCGCGTGCGGGGTGCTTGCCTGGACGCCCCCGCCACGCTGCACTCGACGGTAGGTGGAAGGGGTGACGTGGAACCGACCACGGGTCGTCGCGATCTCGGCGCGTTCTACACGCCCGCACGCACGGCCGACCTCATGGTCGAGCTCCTCGAGGTCGGTCGCGGCGACCGCGTCCTCGATCCCGCGGCCGGCGACGGCGCCCTGGTCGCGGCGCTCCGTCGTGCGGGGGTGCCGGCCGGGCGGATCACCGCCTGGGACCTCGACCCCGCGGCCTGCGAGCACCTGCGGCGGGCCTTCCCCGGCGTCGGTGTCGAGCAGCGGGACACGCTGCTCGACACCGACCTCCACGCACCCGACCGTCCCCGCTGGGACCGGGTGATCGCGAACCCCCCCTACCTGAACAAGGGCAGCGGCTACGTCCGCACGCACCGCGCACCGCTGCGCGCCCGCTTCGGTGGGCACGTCGGTGCGTCCGAGACCTCGGCGATGTTCCTGTTCGCCGGCCTGCGCCTGCTCGAGGCCGACGGGGCGCTCGTGTACATCGTCAGCGACACGATCCGCACACTGGCCACCCACGAGCGGCTGCGACGGGCGCTCCTCGGCGGTCACCGGGTCCGGCGCCTCGTGGCCGCACCCGACGGCCTGTTCCCGGGGGCGAGCGTCCGCACCGTGATCGTGGACGTCGTCGCGGGCGGCGATGAGCCGACGGCGGTGCTGGACGCCCGCTCCGGTGAGGACGCCTACGCAGCGGGGACGTGGCGTGCGCTCCCGCCCGGGACAGCCGAGCGCATCGACGGGACCCCGTTCGTGCTCGTCGCACCGCCGACGGTGGTGGCGCTCTTCGACCAACCCGATCGGCTCACGGACCACGTGCGCGGCCACATCGGCATGCACACCCGGGGGAACCGGCGCTGGCTCGCCGCCGTCGCCGGCAGCGACCTCGCCGCCCGCTACGAGCGACGTCGGCGCCGGCCGGACGAGCACCGGGTCATCACCGCGGTAGAGGCCACGACCGACCGGTGGCGTCCGTACCTGAAGCTCGGTGGCGACCGGGACTTCCACGCCCCGCTGGTGGAACACGTCGACTGGCGTGACACGGCGCGCGAGCACTACGTCATCCCGGACGGCGACGCGCTGTTCGGCTGCGCGGGACTGGCGGTCTCCGGCGTGTCCCGGCGGCTGTCCGCCCGGGTGATGCCGCCGGGGTGCTACTGGGACTCGAACAAGGTGATCGGCCTGATCCCCGACGACGAGTCCGAGCGCGACCTGCTCCTCGGCCTGCTGAACTCCGATCTCTACACGTTCATCGCCAAGCACCTGTTGAACGACTCGTCGTCGCTGCAGCTCTCCGATCTGTGGAAGCTCCCCGTCCCGCCGCTGACCGCCGCGGACCGGGAGCGGATCGCGTCGATCGCGGCCGACTGCGTCGCCAGACGGCGGCGCGACCCGACCGCGTCGCTGGGCGACCTCGGTACGGAACTCGACGAGGCCGTCCACGACGCCATGGGGATCGCGCCCCGTGACCGCGCGGCCGTCCGCGACGAGCTCAGCCGGGCTGATCGCCGGCGGCGCTGAGCGCCGTGCGCAGCGGATCGGGGATCGACGTGGGGCGGTGATCCTCCGCGGACACGACGACGTAGGTGATGGTCGCGGAGCAGACCGCTCGGCCCTCCACCTCGGCCTCGAAGCGCAGGTCGAGCGAGCTCTCGCCGAGCCGGCTCGGGGCGACGACGACGTCGACCGTGTCGTGCACGCCGGCCGGGCCGTGCCAGTCGACGTCCGCGTGGACGACCATCACGTCCACCCCCACCTCGAACGCCTCGAGCGGATCGAAGCCGAGATCCTCGAAGAACCTCGTCATCGCGTCGTCGAAGTAGGCGAGCCAGTGCGCGTTGAAGACGACGCCCTGCAGATCCACCTCCCCGTAACGGACCCGGAGCCGGTGGACGAACCGGTCGCTCACCGCGGGATCCGCGTGCGCTTGAACTCGTTCAGGTCGGTCCAGCCGACGGTCAGGTCGAGCACGCGCTCGACCGTCCGGCGGGCGACCTCGACGTCGCCGTCCGGGCGGTGCATCAGGCGGACGAAGACCGCCTCGTCGCCGGCGAGGAACGTCGGTACGCCGAACACGCCCTCCTCGTCGGCGTCGAACGTGTGCTCCTTGCCGAGCGTCGTCGCCGGCTGTCCGTCGGCGATCGCGGCGAACGCGGCGTCCGCGTCCACCTCGGCCCGCTCCAGGGCACCTCGGACGACATCGGGGTCGCGGATGTCGTCTCCGTCGTCGTGACGCGCCGCGAACAGCGAGAG
>CAZADJ010000137.1:0-7276 GCA_964483845.1 uncultured Actinomycetota bacterium
GCCAGGTCTGCATGGTGTCCACGTCGCGCTCCTCCGCTCATCGCGGAGGCTAGCGGCCCGACGGGTCGGGCGGCCGTCACCGACACGCGGAGGCCCACTGGCCTGGCCTACGGTGGGGGTGATCCGACATCACCGACGATGCCCCATCGAGCCGCGAGCGACGAGTGAGACGACCGATGGCGATGCCCGTCAACGACGCGGTGTTCCTCCTCGCCGAGGCGCGTGAGCGACCACTACACGTGGGCGGCCTCCAGCTGTTCGAACCGCCGGCCGACGCCAGCCCCCACTACGTGGGCGAGCTCCACCGCGGCGCGATCGAGCACACCGACGTCGACCGCCGCCTGCGCCGTCGGGCGGTCCGCACGTTGGGTGGCCTCGGGCCGTGGGCGTGGGAGGAGGACGCCAACCTCGACCTCGAGTACCACGTCCGTCACTCGGCGCTGCCCCACCCCGGTCGCATCCGTGAGCTCCTGGCCCTGGTGTCACGGTTGCACGGGACGCTGCTCGACCGGTCACGCCCGCTCTGGGAGACCCACATCATCGAGGGGCTCGCCGACGACCGCTTCGCCCTCTACGCGAAGATCCACCACGCGCTCGTCGACGGTGTCGCGGCGATGCGCATGCTCGAGGAGGCGCTGAGCACCGACCCCGACGTCCGCGACCTGCCCCCACCGCACGGTGCACGGCCACGCGAGGGCGCGCGGGAACGTCCGGTGGGATCGACCGACGCACCGTTCGGGGTCGCCGGCGCCGCGATCAGCGGGAGCATCGACGCGATGCGGGGAGTGATCGGGGCTGCCGACGCCGCCGTGCGCAGCGTCGTCGACTCCTTCCAGGACCAGGCCGCCAGCGTCCCCTACAAGGCGCCGCCATCTCCCCTGAACGTCCCCATCTCGGGCGCGCGGCGCTTCGCCGCCGACTCGTGGTCGCTCGAGCGGCTCCGACGGCTCAGCAAGGACCTCGACGGGACCCTGAACGACGTCGTCCTCGCGATGTGCGCCGGGGCGTTGCGCCGCTACCTGCTGGAGCTCGACGGGCTGCCGGACCGCCCGCTGGTCGCGATGGTCCCCGTCTCCCTGCGGCAGGGAGCCGACGACGATGTCGGCAACGCTGTCGGGCTGATCCTGTGCAACCTCGGGACGCACCTCGAGGATCCGGCCGCCCGCTTCGAGCTGATCCACCGCTCGGCCGAGACCGGCAAGCTCCGCCTGGAGGGGCTGACGCCCTTCGGCGTCCTGCTGCTGAGCGCGATCAGCTTCGCCCCGCTCGCCCTCGGCCCGCTCTACCGGTTCGAGCCCCTGCGGCGGCCGCCGTTCAACGTCGTCATCTCCAACGTCCCCGGACCGCGCGAGCGCTTGTACTGGAACGGTGCCGAGCTCCAGGGGACCTACCCGGCGTCGATCCCGTTCGACGGTCAGGCGCTGAACATCACCGCGAGCAGCTACGCCGGCAGTATGTGCTTCGGGCTCACCGGGTGCCGGCGCTCGGTGCCGCACCTCCAGCGGCTCCTCGACCACCTCGAGGCCTCGGTCAGCGAGCTCGAAGCGGTCGTCTGAGCGGAGTGATGGCCGGGCGGGTCACGGAGCCCCGCCGTCACCGACCGTTCCGGCACCGGTCGCTCCGGTCGTGGGCACGGCACGCAGCCACCGGCGCCGGTCGTCCAACCAGCGTTCGACGCGCAGGCCAGCCCCCAGCAGGGTCTCACGCGTCGCCTCGTCGTCGAGCACGCGCGCCGAGAACTCCTGCGTCCACGTCCGCTCCTCGAGGCGGTAGGTGACCCGCGCCGAGAACCAGGAGCCGTGCTGCTCGTCGATGGCGATGTCCACCGCCACCGGGCCGAGCATCCCGCGGTCGCGGATCACCGAGCGGAAGCGTGTGGGGTCGTAGCGTTGGACGATCACGACCCCGTCGTCGGTGACGTGACGACGGCAGGTGTCCAGGAAGGCCCGGCGGCGCCCCTCGTCGTCGACGTTGATGAGGTTGCTGGTGAGCAGGACCGCGTCGAAGCGCTGCTCGAGCGCGAGATCCTCGATGCGGGAGTGCATCCCGACGACGCCCGGCGCGAGGTGCTCGAGCATCCCGGCCGCCTCGTCCACGGCCACGACCTCGTGACCGCGGGCGGCGAGCGGGTTGGCGATCCGCCCCGGCCCACAGCCCAGGTCCAGCACCGAGGCCCGGCCGGCGATGTTCGACCCGATGATGTCGACGTCGGGCTCGGCGGGGAGCGCCAGGTAGACCTCGAGCGGCGACCCGTCCGGCGCGATCACCTCGTCGGGCACGGTCGCTCCTCCCTCGTCGTGCCGTGCCCTCCAGGATGTCGTACGGGCGACCGTGAGGTGCTGCCCGGCCGGCACCTCATCCCCCGTCGTCGACGGTGAAGAGCTGCCAGGTCCCCGGCACTCCCTTCAGCGTCCGCGTCCCACGCTCGCCGAACGCCAGCCCCGAGCCGACGGCGAGATCGCGGACGACCGCGGAGGTCACCACCTCATCCGCGCCGGCCTCCGCCATCACCCGGGCGGCGACGTGCACCCCGAGCCCGCGCACGTCGCCGTCGGACACCTCGACCTCGCTGGTGTGGACCCCGCAGCGCACACGGACTCCCACCTCGGCGAGGGCGTCCCGGATCGCGAGTCCACAGCGCACTGCCCGCGCCGGCCCGTCGAACGTCGCCACGAAACCGTCCCCGGTGGTGTTCACCTCGCGACCCCGGAAGCGGCGGAGCTGATCGCGGACCACCCCGTGGTGGGTCTCCAGCAGCGCACCCCAGCGGCGGTCCCCCAGCTCGGCGGCGGTCTCCGTGGAGGCCACGATGTCGGTGAACAGCAGCGTCGCCAGGACCGTGTCCGGCACCGGGCTCTCACGCTGGTCGGTGAGGAACTCCTCGATCTCGCCGACGAGCTCGTCGGCGACGGTGACCCACGCCTGGTGGTCGTCGCCGGGCAGCTCCACGATGCGGGCGTCGGGGATGTGCTCCGCGAGGTAGCGGCCGCCCTCCACCGGGCAGATGCGGTCCCCCACGGTGTGGAGGACGAGCGCCGGGACGTGCACGGAGGCCAGCACCGCGCGCACGTCGATCTCCGCGTTCATCCGCAGGTAGGCGCTGGCCGCGCCCGGGCTCACGCTCCGCCGTTGGTACGCGGCCCACCAGTCGGCGAACGCGGGGTCGTCCGCCCGGCTGGGGACGAGCATGTCCAGGAACAGGGGCTCGCCCCACTGCTCGAGGGTCGTGGAGCGGAACCCCTCCCACTCCTCCGCGCTCGGTCCCCACGGGTAGTCGTCGGAGCGCAGGCGCTTCGCGTAGCTGTTGATCAGGACGAGGTGGCTCGTGCGGTCGGGGTAGGTCGCGGCGAAGACCGCCGCGATCGGTCCCCCGTCCGACATCCCGAGCACGGCCGACCGCTCGGAGCCGACCGCGTCGAGGACCGCGCGGACGTCGTCCATGCGCTGCTCCACCCCGGGGAGCTCAGCCGCGGCGACCCGGTCGGACAGCCCGAGGCCGCGCTTGTCCAGCAGGATCAGGCGCGAGAACGAGGCCAGCCGCCGGTAGAAGTGCGCCAGGCGCGGTTGCTCCCAGGCGTGCTCGAGGTGGGAGGGGAAGCCGGGAGCGAGCACCAGGTCGAGGGGCCCTTCACCCAGGACCTGGTACGCGATGTGCACGTCCCCGCTGCGCGCGTAGCGCGTCTCAGGAACGGAGGACGACGCGCGTCCCACCACCGGTCCCTTCGTAGAGCGATCCGGACCCAGTCTCCCCACTGCCGGGACGCGTGGTCAACCCCGACCCATACTGCCTAGCCACCGCCCACCACGGACCCTGAGCCTCTAGGATCCGGGCAGCGGAACGGAGGACGATGTGGGCGCCGACGACACGCCACCACCGGACAGCGACGAGCGGGACGACCCCCCGGAAGCCGGGGACCCCGTCGATACCCCCGACGCCGACCGGCGACGTGACGCGCCGCCATCCGCGGAACCGGCGCCGACCGCCGAGCCGACCCGGGCCGCGCCGGCGTCTCCCGCCGGGCCGGCCCCCGAGGGATCGAACGGGATGGCGGTCGCCGCCCTGGTCCTGGGGATCGTCGCGCTGATCTTCGCGTTCATCCCCTTCCTGGGCGCGTTCGTCGCGATCCCCGTCGGGATCGTCGCCATCGTCCTCGGGATCCTCGCTCGTGGGAGAGCGAAGCGGACGGGGACCGGCGGCGGTCTCGCGATGGGTGGCCTGATCACGGGGATCATCGGCATCGTGATCGCGCTCCTCTGGGGGCTCTTCCTCGCCGGGTGGATGTGGCAGGTCGAACGCGAGCTGCCCGGGTTCATCGAGGAGCTCGAGCAGTTCGAGGACGTCGAGATCCCGGGGGGCGACGAACCCGGACAGTGACCCGCGGCTCCGGCCCGTCGGGTGGGCGCTCAGGTCCGGCGGCGCAGGGGGTGGTCGAGCGGCGTCTCGATGATCACGAGCCGTAGCCCGTCGGGGTCGGCCACCACCATCTCGATCAGCCCCCACGGCTTGCGGTCCGGCTCCTCGACGATCGCCACCCCGCGGGACGCCAGAGCCTCCCGCTCGGCGGCGACGTCAGCGACCTGGAGCCACAGTCGCACACCACTCGGCTCCTCGCCCGCACCGCTCTCGGTCAGCTCGAGGTAGCCACCGCCGAGGAAGTACACGACCCCCCGGTGGGGCTGCTCGCCCCACTCCCGGTAGCGGGAGAGCCCGATCTCCTCGTCGTAGAAGTCGAGCGACCGTTCGAAGTCGGTGGGGCGCAGCAGCACGCGCGACTGCAGGACGTCCACGTGGCTCCCTCCCCGCGGGTCGGCGTCAGGATGCCTGAGCGCGCTCGGCTGTGGGGCTCCCCCGACGTCCGACGGGGAAGTCAGCGTCCGGCGACGCGCTCGTCCTCGCGTTCGTCGAAGACCGCCTGACGGGCGACCTTGCGCGACAAGGCGTTCGTGTACCCGCGCCGGGCGAGGTAGGAGACGAGGCGACGGAACGCGGTCTCGGCGTCGACCCCGCGGAGCCGCTCCGCCCGTTCCCGCGCCACGGCGAACGCGGCGGCCTCCGGATCGCGGTCGCCGATCTCGTCCAGCGCTGCTTCGATCACCTCGTCGGAGAGCTCGCGACGCTCGAGGTCCCTGCGGATCCGCAGCGGCGCGTGGCCCTTGTCGCGACCCTCCTGGACGAGCGCACGCGCGAAGGAGCGGTCGTCGACGAGCCCCTGGCCACGACACCGTTCCAGGGCCTGCTCGATCACCACGTCGGTGTGGTCGCGCTCCCCCAGACGGCGGCGGATGCGCCCCTCCGACATCGGCGTCTTCGCGGTCGCCCGACGCACGTAGGCGACCGCCTTGGCGACCTGGTCCTCGGCCTTGGGCCGCTCGGTCCCACCCCGGTCCGGTTCCTCAGCAGGTTCCTCGGCCTCGGGTCGTCCGACCTCATCCGGGTCCGGTTGCGCAGCAGCCTCCTCGGTGGCGGGCGGAGGCGGCGCGGGAGGTCGCGGAGGCGGTGGCTCGTCCGACTTCCCCTGCGGGGTGTCCGGACGGACCCGGATGGGTTCGCGCCGCACGCCCCGCTCGGCCAGCCACGCCTCCGCGTCGATCCCGGGGTCGTCCTGGTCCGGCTCGGTGTCGTCCCGATCCTGGTCGTGCCGCTGGTCCCCGTGCGGTGCGTCGTCGGTCACGGCTCAGCTGTCGTCCGCGTCGTCGCCGTCGTCACCATCGTCGGCCTCCACGTCCTCCGGCTCCTCGGAACCCTCGGCGGCCTTCTCGACGATGCCGAGCTCCTCCTTCGCACGCTTCTCGATCTCGCGCGCGACGTCGTCGTGCTCCTTCAGGAACTGGCGCGCGTTCTCCCGTCCCTGGCCGAGTTGCTCGTCGTCGTAGGAGTACCAGGCACCGGACTTCTTCACGATCCCCGCCTCTACGCCGACGTCGAGGATCGACCCCTCCTTGGAGATGCCCTCGCTGTAGATGATGTCGAACTCGGCCCTCTTGAACGGCGGTCCGCACTTGTTCTTCGCGACCTTCACGCGCACGCGGTTGCCGACGAAGTCCTGGCCGTCCTTCAGTGACTCGATGCGCCGAACGTCGAGCCGGATCGACGAGTAGAACTTCAGCGCCCGCCCACCGGGGGTGGTTTCGGGGCTGTTGTGGACCATGACACCGTCCACGAAGTAGTTGTGCGTACCCTCCACCTCGATGTCGAAGCGGTGGGTGTGCCTACCGTTCGGCGGCTTCGCCTCGATCTTCGTGATCGGCATCGGAACCGGCTCGTAGCGCATCTCTTCGAAGACCGGCTCGACCGAGAAACGACCCCGGTACTTCGGCAGGAGCTTGTAGTCCATCGACGGGTGGATGTAGGGCGCGATCAGCGCGTGCAACTTGTCCGTCTCGTCCTTCGGGAAGATGAAGAACGCGTTGCCCGCACGGTCGATCACCTTCGGCTCGATCCCCAACGTGTCACGCAGGTGCTCCCGGAGGCGGATGCGGGAGGTCGGCTCGAGCGCCTCGACGCAGATCTCGCTGCGGCCGGTACCGCCGCGGGTGCGCTCCTGCACACCCTTGCTGCGGAGCTGGAACGTGCCGTCATCCATGTACCAGATCGCGATGGACAGCGGCGTCAGACGCTTCAGGTAGTCGTAGTTCAGCGCCTTCTTCGTCCCGAAGTAGAGCGCCCTCCGCAGTTCCGCCAACTCAGGCAGCGGCTGGACGTCGTGGAAGACGGCCCCCTTGTCGTTGACCATCCGACTGACATTGAGGTTCGCGAACAGGGAGGCCGTCCAGTCACCGTACGCCGCCTGCGCCTGACCATGCCCCCACCGCAGCCGCGCGCCGTGACCACTCCTGGTTGGCGACAGGGCGCTGTCTCCCATCAAGCCACCGAGCAGCACCTCCCACTGGAACCCCGAGAGGTGGTACGGCACCGACTGGATGACCTGGTCCCCGACCGAGAACTCCTGCGCCTCACGCCATCCGCTCGGCGTCATGATCTGGTGATTGCGGGTGCAGGCGAACTGCGAGCGCCCGTTGCCCCCGCCTCGAGCCACGGTGAAACGGAGGAACTCGTCCGTGCGGCCGTTGTCGTACCAGCCGACTACCTTCCGCGGGACGATCTCGCCGGACTCGTGGTCGTAGGAGAGGACCTCGACGTCCATCGCCTGGTTCACGATCTTGCCGATCTTCTCCTGCGTGCCGTCCGCGAGCGTCACGCGCGTCTGGTAGGCGAAACATCCGAACATCACTCCTATCTTCTCGCGGAGCTGGTTGATGAAGATGCAGCAGGTCT
>CAZADJ010000138.1:0-5660 GCA_964483845.1 uncultured Actinomycetota bacterium
ACGAGCTGCTGTACGAGGTCGGCATCGTCGGGGAGGCGCAGCGCGATCGCGGCGACGGGCCCGCGCATGACCGCGTCGGCACGCCGATGGCGCTCGACCACCGCCGCATCGCGGCGACCGCGCTCGGCCGGATCCGCGGCAAGGTCCGCTACCGGCCGGTGGTGTTCGAGCTGCTGCCGACGGAGTTCACGCTGCTCGAGCTCCAGCGCGTCGTGGAGGCGCTGGCTGGGGTCCGCCTCCACAAGCAGAACTTCCGTCGCCTGGTCGACCGTGGCGGTCTGGTCGAGGGGACCGGTCGCTCCGTCGCCCGCGGACCGGGGCGTCCGGCGGAGCTGTTCCGCTTCCGTCGTGCGGTGCTGCGCGAGCGCCCCGAGCCGGGCGTCGGCCTGCCGCGGCGACCGGAGACGGACGTGCCCGGGACCAGGGACCGGGACCCGTCTTGACATTATGCTCACTCTGAGCATAATGAGGCGGGCGGGGTCGTGTGCGGCCATCCGTCCCCGACCACCGCCTCCCGTGATCCCCGAGAGAGGGCCTGCGATGCCGACGGACCTGCCACTGCTCGAGCCGGTGTCCGCCCGCTACGAGCGGGTGCGTCACGTCATCCCGGAGATCGAGTGGGTGACCCACGAGCCGCTGATCGAGCGCATCGACGCGTTGAAACGCGAGCGTGACGCGGTGATCCTCGCCCACAACTACCAGACGCCGGAGATCTTCCACGGCGTCGCGGACATCCGCGGCGACTCGCTCGCCCTCGCACAGCGGGCGAGCGAGGTGGAGGCCGGTGTGATCGTCCTCTGTGGGGTGCACTTCATGGCGGAGACCGCGAAGCTCCTCAACCCCGACAAGACCGTGCTCATCCCGGATCTGGACGCGGGGTGCTCGCTGGCGGAGTCGATCACGGGCGCCGACGTCCGGCTGCTGCGGGAGCGCTACCCGGACGCACCGGTCGTCACCTACGTCAACACGTCCGCCGAGGTGAAGGCCGAGTCGGACATCTGCTGCACGTCGTCCAACGCGGTCGAGGTGGTCGAGTCGCTCGGCGTCGAGCGCGTCATCTTCCTCCCCGACGAGTACCTCGGCCAGCACGTCGCCTCCCAGACCGACGTCGACATCGTCACCTGGAAGGGGACGTGCGTGGTCCACGAGCAGTTCACCGGGGCGGAGATCCGCGGCTTCCGGGCCGACCACGACGGGGTCGAGGTGATCGCCCACCCGGAGTGCCCGCAGGACGTGCTCGCCGAGGCGGACTACGTCGGCTCGACGTCGGGGATGATCCGCTACGTCGGCGAGCGACGCCCCGCGAAGGTGCTGATGGTCACGGAGTGCTCCATGAGCGACAACGTCGCCGTCGAGCACCCCGACATCGAGTTCGTGCGTCCGTGCAACCTCTGCCCCCACATGAAGATGATCACGCTGGGCAAGATCGTCCGGTCGCTGGAGACCCTCCAGCCGCAGGTCGAGGTGCCTGCGGACGTCGCCGGACGCGCGCGGCGCGCGGTGGAGCGCATGCTCGCCGTGGGCCGCGGTCGCGGTGGCTGAGCGCGGGGTGACGCTCCACTAGCCTCGTCGCGCGGAGCCTCCGGCGGCCGGGCGCGGTCGCCGTCGAGCGGCGAGGCGACGAGGAGCCGGTAGCCATGTCCAGCGGAGCCACGTCCACCGACGGGCGCGAGGGGTCGCGGGTGCGGCCGAGCCGCGGCGTCGTGATCGGTGCGGTCGCCGCCGTGGTCGCGCCGCTGCTCCTCCTCGCGGTGCTGCGTGCCCGACCCCACCTGGACGTCACGTGGGAGAACCACCCGGCGCACTTCTGGCTCGTGCTGGCGGCTGCGGCGATAGCCATGGTGCTGGGGTACGCGGTGACCGAGGCGTCGCGCCGACGGCGGGACGCGCGCCTGTTCCTCATCTCGCTCGCGTTCATCTCCGGCGCCGGCTTCCTCGGCCTCCACGCGCTGGCCACCCCTGGGGTGCTGGTCGGACCGAACGCGGGGTTCGAGCTCGCCACCCCGGTCGGGCTCGTGCTCGGCGGCGTGTTCGTCGCGCTCTCGACGGCCGACGTCGACGCGGCGACGTCGCGGCGCATCATGACCCGGTCACGGACCATCACCGCCGTCCTCGTCGGGGTGATGCTCGTCTGGGCGGCCATCTCCCTCCTCGAGCTGCCGCCGCTCAACGACCCGGTCCCCGACGAGGCGCTCGATGGGTGGCAGGTCGCCTTCGCCGCCGTCGGTGTCGTCGGCTACGGGGTCGGGGCGCTCGGCTACCTGCGCCTGTACCGGCGTCGCCACAAACGGTTCGTCCTCGCCGTCGCCGTCGCGTTCGGCCTGCTGGCCGCGGCGATGATCGTGATCGCGTTCGCGGCCAACTGGCGGCTGTCCTGGTGGGAGTGGCACGTCCTCATGCTCGTGGCCTTCGGGCTCATCGCCGCCGCGGCGCGGCAGGAGTGGCACGAGGAGCGCTTCAGCGCGCTGTACCTCGAGCAGACCCTCGAGGGCGCCCGGGACGTCAGCATCCTGTTCGCGGACCTCCAAGGGTTCACGCCGTTCTCGGAGCGGAGCGAGCCGCACGACGTGAAGCGGATGCTCGACGCGTACTTCGCCCGGCTCGTCCCGCTGATGGAGGCGCACGGCGGGGAGGTCCACCAGCTCATCGGTGACGCCGTCATGGTGCTGTTCAACAAGCAGGACGACCAGCCCGACCACGCGTTGCTCGCCGCACGTGCCGGCCTCGCCTTCCAGCGGGCCGCCACCGAGATCGCGGACGAGCACCCCGACTGGCCGCGGTTCCGGGTCGGGATCAACAGCGGCGAGGTCGTCGCGGGGGTCCTCGGTGACCACGGGCACCGCACCCACGACGTCATCGGGGACACCGTCAACCTGGCGGCCCGGCTCGAGTCGCAGGCGCCCGTCGGCGAGGTGGTGATCGGCGAGGGGACCTACGACCAGCTGCCCGACGGGACGCTCGTCGAGCGCCTGCCGCCGTTGGAGCTGAAGGGCAAGGCCGAGCCCGTCACCGCCTACGTGCTACGGGAGCTCGCGGCCTGAGCCAGCCCCGCCCGGACCTTCCCGCCGCGTAGCACCTCCCGGTCGCGGCGCACCGCTCGGGCCACGCGTCGCCGCTCCTCCTCGACCGCGGCCAGCTCGCGACCGCCGGCCACGGGCACCGCGAAGGGGGCGGCCGCCGTGGCCAGCACGAGCCGGGTCCCCGCCTCCTCCAGCCAGCGCGCGACCAGGCGCACCTCCTCCACCTCGCTGCGGTCGGGCAGGCCGTCGCCGACCTCGGGGGCGAGGCGCAGCAGCCGACGGCCGGTGTCCGCGAGCCGTTCCGCGGACGCGGGGCCGTCCGACCGCTCGGTGGCGACCAGCCGACCCCGGCGCACCGCGACCACCTCGTGGACGTCGCCGTGCGTTCGGGAGGCGACGAGGTCCCCAGCGTCGATCAGCGCCCGGAGACGGCGGGCGTCAGCGAGGACGCGGGCCACGAGGTGGAGGCCGCTGCGGACCTCCCGCGCGCGCTCGTAGCGGCCGGCCTCCGCGTGACGCTCCATCCGTCCCCGCAGGGCGTCGAGCAGGGTCGTCGGATCCCCGGCGGTGGCGTGCTCGTACTCGGCGACGACCCGCGCGTAGCCGTCGACGTCCTGGCTCCCGTCGCACGGCGCACCGCAGCGTCCCAGGTCCTTCAGCACGCACGGTGCCCGTCCGCGCTCGGCGGTGAGCCGGTCGGTGCACTGGCGCAGCGCGACGACCTCGTGGACCGCGTCGCAGAACCGCTCGGCGACCCCGCGGGAGGACAGCGGCCCGACGTGGAGGGCCCGCGGGTCGCGCACCGCGGTGACGATCGACAGCCGCGGGTAGCGCTCGCGGGTCAGCTTGACGTAGACGGCCCGCTCCGGGCGACGCGAGCGGCGGTTGTAGCGCGGCCGGTGGCGGTGGATCGCCCGGACCTCACGGACCGCCGCCTCCAGGCCGGTCGGTGCGAGCTCCCAGGTGACGCTCGCGGTCTCCCGCACGAGATCGGCGACCTTGCGACGCCGATCCTGGCCGAAGTAGGTGCGCAGTCGCTCGCGGAGCCGGACGGCCTTGCCCACGTACAGCACCTCGCCACGCGCGTCGAGGAAGCGGTAGACGCCGGGGGCGTCGGGGGCGCCGTCCACGAGCCCGATCTTGCGGTAGGCGGGGTCGGAGGTGGAGCGCGTGTACTCGCGCAGTTCCTCGAGGGTGTTCACGCCGAGCGACCCGACGCGCTCGAGCAGCCCGTGGAGCACGTCCACGGTCGCGCGCGCGTCGGAGAGGGCGCGGTGCTCGGGTCGGACCCGGGTACGGAAGTGGTCGGCGAGCGTCCCGAGGCGGACGTTGCGGACCTCGCCGCGATCCAGCGCGCGCCGGGCGAGCCTCGCGGTGCAGACCGTGGGGCCCTCCAGCGGTGGGTACGCGTGGCGGCGGCAAGCGGCTCGGAGGAAGCCGAGGTCGAAGTGCGCGTTGTGCGCGACGAGGGTCGTCCCCCGGAGGAACTCGAGCAGCGCCGGGAGCGCCGCCTCGATCGGCGGGTGCCGCGCGACGAGCTCGTCGGTGATCCCCGTCAGCGTGGCGACGGCGGCCGGGATCGGGATCTCCGGGCGCACGAGGGTCTGCAGCTCCCCGAGCACCTCACCGCCCCGGACCTTGACCACCCCGATCTCGGTGATGCGGTCGCGTTCGGGGGACAGGCCGGTCGTCTCGAGGTCGAGCACCGCGAAGGTGACGTCGCGCAGCGGCGTTCCGAGATCGTCGAAGGTCAGCGCCGCAGCGGTGGTGCCGCCCGTCGACGGCGTGGGCCGGCTCCGCTGCTCCGCCACCGCCGCCTCCCTCGTCCGGCCGACGGCGGAGACTACCGAACGAGCGTTCGACCCCCAAGGAGGAGGGTCGAGCGGATCGGTCAGGCGGGGCGACCAGACGGGTCGGGCAAGCGTGACGGTCGGGTGTGACGGTCAGGCCGCGTCGTCCTCGTCCTCCTCCTGACGGCGCCGCCGCTCACGCTCCTGGCGGCGGAGGTCACGGATCATCGACCGACGGTCGGATTCGGGCATGCCGCCCCAGATGCCGTACATCTCCCGGTTCGTCACCGCGTACTCGAGGCACTCGCTGCGGACCTCGCAGCGGGCGCAGAACTCGAGGGCACGCTGCTGGTCCTCCTCCTCGACCGAGAAGAACAGCTCGACGTCCGCGCCGCGGCACGCCGCCCGCTCCTCCCAGCCTTCGTCGCCCGAGCCGTGTCGGGCCGCTATCGCCTCCAAGAGCGCCAAGGTGCGAACCTTCTGTCGCGTCCGGTCTCGTGATCGTCCGGTCTGGTGATCGTCCCGGTGATCGGGTCGGGTGATGGGGTCGGGTGGTGGGGTCGGGCTCGGTACGCTCGACCGTCGGGTCGCCGGCTACACACCATGGAAACGGCTCGGCGTCGAGCTGTGTTCCCCCCATCCGGACAGTCACCGCGTCCGGACGGGGGCGGTACGTGCGGAGGTAGTCTAGTACCGTGCGGAGAGCGCACGAAATCGTGTACGCCCTCCGCCACCGCTCAAGGCGGCCGCCGATCTCGTCCCTGCATCCGACGACGACGGTGCCGTCGCCGCCCTACGACACCTCCGGATGCTCGCCGCTGACTGACCCGGCCCGCAGCACGCCGTCGAG
>CAZADJ010000138.1:5760-7270 GCA_964483845.1 uncultured Actinomycetota bacterium
GCCCTCCCGTCGCGGCGACCCTACCGGGGGGCTGCGAGCCGGTAGCGCCGTCAGGGGCGCTGGCAGCTGGGGCAGTAGGAGGTGCCACGTCCGGCGATCACGACGCGTCGCATCACCGTGCCGCAGCGCGGGCACGCCTCGCCGGCTCTGCCGTAGGCGTCGAGGAAGGCGGCGTTGCGCCCGCTCTCGCCGTTGACCATCCGGTAGTCGCGGAAGGTGGTGCCCTCGCGCTCCACCGCCTCGGTGAGCACGTCGCGGATCGCTCCGTGCAGGCGTGCGGCGCGCTCGGCGCCGACGCGTCGGGACGCCGGGTGGATCCGCGCACGCCACAGCGACTCGTCGGCGTAGATGTTGCCGACGCCGGCGACCGGGCGCTGCGACAGCAGCGCCGCCTTGACCGGTGCGCGCGTCGCTGCCAGCGACCGCGCGAACTCCTCGACGTGGAAGTCGTCGGAGAGCGGTTCGGGTCCGAGCCTCGCCAGGGTCGGGATCGCGCGGTAGTCGCCGGCGTCGACGACGGCGATCCGACCGAACCGTCGGGGGTCGCGGAAGGTGAGCGTGCGGTCGTCGTCGAGGTGGATCCGGGCGCGCGCGTGGTCCGGCACCTCGTCGAAGCTGAAGGAACCGGTCATGCCGAGGTGCATGATGAGCTCCGCGGCGCCGTCATCCAGTGGGCAGCGCAGGAACTTGCCGCGGCGGTCCACGGCCGCGACCGTGCGCTCGGGCAGGCGGTGGAGTCCGACGAAGCGGCGCTGGGGTTCGTGGTCGATCGCGACCACGCGCCGACCTCGGAGTTCGGGCTCCAGCTGTCGGCGCACCGACTCGACCTCGGGGAGCTCGGGCACGCGGGTCCTCCGGTGCGGAGGGGGAGCGGCGCAGGCTACCAGCGGTCGTGCCGGCGTCCGCACGACCGTGGGAGCGCCACCGGTGCGCGGGGCAGCGCACGGTGGCGCCTGCGCGTCCGCCGGTAGCCTCTCCGCGGAGGCGGCCGACGGGACGTGACGGTGAGCGACGAGAACCCGCGCGAGACCACCTCGGCGACGCGCGCCGGGCCGGACGGGGAGCGCTCCGCGGGCACGGCCCCCGGGGCGGACGCACCGTCCGTCAGACGCATCGAGCGCGACCGGGACGAGCGGGGACGCCCGGCGAACGCGCGTCCCCGCGACCGTCTCGGTCGCCCGCTGCCGCGCGACGCCGACCCGAGCGAGACGATCGAGGAGTTCGAGCCCGACGACCCCGACCACGCGCTCGAGATCGCGGTGGACCTGTGGTCCCAGCACCGCTTCTTCGAGGCGCACGAGGTCCTGGAGGACGTCTGGAACGCTGCCCCCGAGGGCGACCGGCTCTTCTGGCAGGGGATCATCCAGGTGGCGGTGGCGTGCTGCCACCACCAGCGCGGCAACGTCGTCGGGTGCGTCGCCCTGTTCCGCCGCGCGGCGGAGAAGCTCGCCGGCTACCCGGACGTCTACCGCGGCGTCGACGTCGAGCAGCTGCGGGTGTTCGCGGAGGG
>CAZADJ010000139.1:0-7178 GCA_964483845.1 uncultured Actinomycetota bacterium
CGTCCGGGGTCACGCGTCGTCCACCCGTGGGGGGCCGGCCGCACCGACCCTGGTGCCGGCGTCGCCCCTGACGGCCGCGAGCGCGTCGTCCAGCGCCGCGATCGCTGCGAACCGTCCCTCGCGCGCGGCGCGCGCCGCGGCGGCGACCTTCGGCCCCATGCTCCCCGGAGGCAGGTCCGGTAACAGCGCCTCGGCCTCCTCCGGCTCGAGGTGGCCGATCACCTCCGCGTCCGGGGTGCCGTGGGACCGCTCCACGCCGGGGACGTCGGTGAGTATCACGAGCGCCTCGGCGTCGAGCGCGGTCGCGACGAGCGCGCTGGCGAGATCCTTGTCGATCACCGCCTGGACGCCCCGGAGTCGGTCGCCGTCGCGGACCACCGGCACGCCGCCACCCCCGGCGCAGATCGGCACGATGCCGTCCTCGACGATCGCCCGCAGGGCGGCGTGCTCGACGAGGTGTTGCGGTTCCGGGCTCGGCACCACGCGGCGCCAGCGCCCGTCCGGACCCTGGAGGTACGGGTGGTCGTCGTCGGGCCGCTCGTCGAGCCACCGCCCCACCGGCTTGGACGGCTCGGCGAAGGCCGGGTCGTCGTCGGCGACCACGATCTCGGTCACGACCGTCACGACGTCGGTGTGGTCGCCCTCGGCGACGAGCTCGTCCTCGATCTCACGCTGTAGGAGGTAGCCGAGCTGGGCCTGCGTCATCGCGACGAGCACGTCGAGCGGCAGACGGTCGCGCTCGCGCCCCGGGCGGGACTCCTGGTCGACGAGGAGCTCCCCGACCTGCGGGCCGTTGCCGTGCGTGATGACCAGCTCGTACCCGGCGAGGATCAGCCGGGCGATCTGGGACGCGGTCCGTCCCACCCGGGCCCGGGTCGCCGCAGCCCCGGACGGGGCGTCGAGCGCGTTGCCCCCGAGGGCCACCACCACCCTCACCCGGACCGCACCTCGTCGAGGGCGAGCAGCGCCGCGCCGATCGCCCCCGCGTCGTCGGCCAGCTCGGCCGGGACCACCGGCGGGAGGGTGCGGTGGTCGGCACCGATGACCCGTTCGGCGACGACGCGTGAGGCCTGCGGCACCACGATCGGCGCGGACAGGGTCGCCGCTCCGCCGCCGATGACGACGATCGCGGGGTCGAAGACGTTGACGATCCCGGTCAGCCCGACGCCGAGCCAGTAGCCGGCCTCGCCCAGGACCTCGAGCGCGAAGGCGTCGCCGTCGAGCGCGGCCAGCGTGACCGCCTTGCCGTCCACCGCATCGCGGTCGAGCTCGCGCAGCTCGGACGGACCGTCCTCCTCGGTCAGCCGCTCGCGCGCGCGGAGGCCGACGGCGCTCCCCGACGCGTAGGCCTCGAGGCAGCCCCGGTTCCCGCACCCACAGGGGCGGCCGCCGTCGGAGACGGGGAGGTGCCCGAGCTCACCGGCCAGCCCGTCGGCGCCGGTGAGCAGGCGTCCCCCGGTGATCACCGCGCCCCCGACCCCGGTGCCGAGGGTGACCATGACCACGTCGTCCGCTCCGCGGGCCGCCCCGATGCGCCACTCCGCGTACAGCGCGACGGTGACGTCGTTGTGGACCGCGACCGGAACCTCGAGCTCGCCGCGCAGATCACGGCCGAGCGGGACGTCCTCGACCGCGAGGTTGGGGCCGTAGCGCAGGGTCCCGTCCCGGTCGGTGATGCCGGCGACCCCGATGCCGAGCGGCAGGCCGGGACCGAGTTCGCGGGCGAGCTCCCCGATCGCACCGCCGAGTGCGTCGCCGTCACCACGCGGGGTGGTGAGCCGCCGCCGCTCGAGCACCTCGCCGTCCGAGCCGACCGCGAGCGCGAGGAGCTTGGTCCCCCCGATGTCGACCCCGAGCGCCGCGGCCTCGGCCATCGGCTAGTCGTCGTCCAGTTCGATGTGCTCGAGGCCGCCGTCACGCTCGAAGCCCTCGGCGTGGGCGTCCACCACCGCCTTGGCCGCGAGGGTGAGGTGATGGGTCGCCTCGACGAGGTGCTCGACCACCTCGGGACGGGTCTCGCCGACCACGCGCAGGAAGGCGCAGATCGGGCAGACCTGGCAGACCTCGTCGCTGCCGTGCGGCCCGGGTGGCACGCTCCCGCGACCGCCTCGGTCGCCGCGTGCACCCCGACCTCCCGGCCGACCACCCGCCCCGCGTGGCCCGCCGCTCTCACCGTCCCCCTCGCCCGCGCGGGGTCGTGCGCCGTCGCGGACGTCGCTCGCCCACCACGGCCGCTCGCGGTCCCCGGCGCTCATCGCCCGCGCTCCGCTCCGGCACCGACGGTCCCCGGCGAGGCGGGTCGCGGCGGCGCGAAGCGTACGTCGAGCACGCCGTCGTCGAGCCGCGCGCCCGCGACCTCGTAGCGTCGGATCGCTGCGGGCAGCGGGACGGTCCGCTTCACCCCGGCGATCTTGACGTGCAGCTCGTGTCCGCGGCGGTACAGGTCGAGGTCGTCCCGGGACGCGAACGGCAGCGCGATCCGGAGCCGGTAGCCCTCTCCGTCGCGCTCCAGGTCGATCGGCCGCGAGTCGGCGAGCACCGCGGTCTCGTCGAGGTCGCCGTACGCGGCCCCGGCCAGCTCGCCGAGCGCGTCGGGACCGACCAGCTCGTCACCGAACAGCGGCGCGGTGAGCACCGGCGTCGGCGCGAACGACGCACGCACGGTGTCGAGGTGCTCCGCGTGGAGCTCCTTCCAACGGGCGAGGTACGGATCGGTGATCTCGTCCGGCAGGAGGCGGTTGACGACGACCGCATCGACCGCGTAGCCGAAGAGCGAGAGCGACGTCGCGGTCCGCAGCGCCTCGGCGATCACCATCCGCTCGGGGTTGACGACGAGGCGGACGCTGGTCCGCTCGGGGTCCTGGAGGAGGCCGTGGACGGCGGCGAGGTCGCCGTGGATGCGCTCGACGGCGCCGAACACGCGGTCCTCGGGGACCGGGACGGTGGAGACGCGCGTCATCACGGGCCGGACGGCGCGCGCGACGTGGCGGCCGGGGGCGATGACCCGCTCGACGTACCAGCGCAGCGCGTCGGGCAGCGCCAGCAGCCGCAGGGTCTCGGCGGTCGGCGCGCAGTCCACGACGATGAGGTCGTAGGCGCCGGACGCGACCTGTCCGCGCAGATCGACGAGGCTGAAGATCTCGTCGAGCCCCGGGAACAGCGCGAGCTCCTCGGCCTGGACGTCGCCGAGGCCGCCCCAGGCCAGTAGCTGGACGAGGTAGTCGCGCACCTGCCGCCAGTGCTGTTCCAGGCGAGCCTGGGCGTCGATCTGCTGGGCGGCGAGGTTGGGCGCGACGGCGGTCGGCCCGTCACCCAGTGGGAGGTCGAAGGCGTCCGCGAGGGAGTGGGCCGGGTCCGTGGAGGTGACCAGCACCCGTTCGCCGCGCGCGGCGGCGCGCACACCGGTGGCGGCGGCGACGGTCGTCTTGCCGACGCCACCCTTGCCGGTGAAGAGGAGGACACGCGTCAACCTGCCGCTCCTTGCTCGGAGGTGCCGTCGGGGATCGCCCCGGCACGCTACCAGCCGCCGCACGGCCGACCACGTGCGCGACCGCGGCCGGACGGGGGTCATCCTCCGCCCACGTCGGTGATCTGGAGCATCCCCGGGATGAACGCCGCGATCAGCGCGCCGATCACCCCGACGACGAGCCAGAGGAACACCCTCGGGGTGAGGAGCTGGTCGCGCGACCCCTCGGCCAGACCGACCGCGTCGAGCGCCGACAGGACCCAGAGCGCGAGCGCGCCGATCCCGAGCGGCGCGGCGGGCAACGCCGGAGCCGGTGTCCCGGCGGCCGCGCGGAGCAGCGCGAGCGCCCCGGCGAGCCACAGCACGTACATGACCGCACGCACGACCCCGTCGACGGTCCGGCCCAGCGCGAGGTGTCCCGCTCCGGGGAGCACCGCGCTGAGCAGGAGCACCGTGGTGGCGTCGCGATCGACGACGGTCTCGGGCTCGTCCGCGACGGTGCGTCCGAACGGGGCGCCACAGATCGAACAGGCCGACGCCTCCAGGGGGTTCCACGAGGAGCAGACGGCGCAGCGCCACTCCAGGCCGCCGTCGGCACCGCGGAAGCGCTCCCCCTCGTCCCGGGCCGCGGCGTCTCCGACGGGCGCTCCCACCTCGCCGACGGTCCCGTCGTCGTCCGACCCGGTGCCGGTGGCGGACGCCACCGGTGCGGGCCCGACGGGAGCGTCGGGACCGCGCGTCCCGCCCGGATCGGCGTCGGGATGGTCCGCCGCGTCCGGCTCGGCGTCGGCCGGCACGGACGCCTCCTCGGCCTCGGCCGGCGCCGCCCCCTCGTCCGCGAACGTCTGGTAGCACTGCGTGCACCAGGCGGCGGAGTCGGGGTTGCGCGCTCCGCAGGACGGGCACCTCACGGCGGCAGCCCCAGGCGTTCGCGGACCTCGCCCTGGACCGCGTCCTTCAACCCCCAGTGCCCGCGTCGGAGCGCCGTGCGGTACGTGTCGGCGATCGCACGAGGACGGCGTCGGCGGACATCGAGACGCGCCACGTGGTGCAGGACCGTGCCGCCGTGGCTCGGCTCGAGCCACCACTCGACGACCCCCTCGAGATCTCCGGTGAGTGCGAGGTACAGCCCCTTGTCGGTACGGAAACGGTACGGACGCGCGGTCAGGGAGAGCCGTCGCCGCAGGCGCCCGGCGCGGAGCGTGAAGTCGAAGCGCGACTCACCGGGCTCCCGGGGCCGACCGACGACGCCGTGTCCGTCCGCGCCACCCTCAGCTTCGGCCTCCGCCAGCCACGACGTCGCCACCGGCGCTTCCGCCGTGAGATCGAACCCGGGCCACCACGACCCGTAGCTCGACGGATCGGACAACCGCGCCCACACGAGCCGGGGCGGGGCGCGGACGAAGGCGTCGTCGTCGACGTAGAGATCCACGCTCCGAGGGTAGACCCGGACGTCAGCCCCGACCGAGCACGTCGACCGACGCCACGGTCAGGACCCGGACGTGCCGACCGTGCCCTCGTCGCGCCCGGTCGCTGCGACACGCTCGACGAAGGCCGCGGTCTCGCGCGCGAGGAGGTCGGCGTCGTGGTCCAGCGCGGCCAGGTGGTACGAGTCCTCCAGCTCGAGGAGCCTGACGTCCTCCGAGCCGAGCAGCTCCACGATCGCGTGGGAGTTCGCCGGCGGCACGACGTGATCCTCACGGGAGACCGCGACGAGCGCCGGAACGGTCACGTCGGCGAGCACCCGACGGACGCGGGGCAGCTCCCGGATGATCGAGTTCGTCGTCCACGTCGGCAGCAGCCGGTAGGCGTGCTCGCGAACGCCCGGCTTGGCGGCATCGTCGGTCGCCGCGCCGGCCAGCGCCCGCGGGAGGACCGGCGTGAGGTACGGGATCAGCGGCGCCGCCTTCGCGAGCGCGTCGTCGCGGTCGAGGACCCACCCGTTGATCGTGACCACGCCCGCGAGCGCGTCAGCGGTGCCGGTGCGGCAGCGCCCGGCGGCGACGTCCAGCGCGAGCGTGCCGCCGACCGAGTGCCCGACGAGGACGACGCGCTCGACCCGCGTCGCGAGCTCCGCGTAGGCGCGGTCGACCGCGACACGCAGGTCCGGGTAGCGCAGCCGTGCGAGGTCGCGCCACGTGGTGCCGTGGCCGGGCAGGCGGATCACCTCGACGGCGAACCCCTCCTCGGCGAGAGCCTCGCCGAGCGGACGGGTCGCGTTCGGGTTGCCGGTGTAGCCGTGGCTGACGACGACGCCGACGCGCGCACCGTCGGGTGCGTGCGACCAGGGCTCGGCGCCGGGTACGAGGTCGTACCCGTCCGTCGTGGCCATCCCTCACCTCCGCTCGGCGCGCGACTCTATAGGGTCGCGGCCCGTGACCGGTTCGAAGCAGATCGTCGGCCACGCCCTCCGCGGACTCGCGATGGGCGCGGCCGACGTCGTCCCGGGCGTGTCGGGCGGGACCATCGCGCTGGTCCTCGGGATCTACGAGCGGCTGATCGGCGCGGTGCGCGACGGCGCGGCCGCCCTCGGCACGCTCCTGCGCGCCGACCCCCGCGGAGCGTGGCGGCGGTTCGCCGCGATCGAGTGGCGACTCGTCGTCCCGGTCCTCGTCGGGATCGCAGCCGCGGTCCTGTCGCTGGCGTCGCTGCTCACCCGACTCATCGCCGACCATCCGGTGGAGCTCTCCGCGGTGTTCTTCGGCCTGATCGTCGGCTCCGTCGCCGTCACCGTCCGCGACGTGCGGCGCTGGGACCTCCCCCGCGTCGTGGTCGGGTCGGCGACCGCGATCGTCGTCTTCGCGCTGCTCGGGCTGCGCGGGGCCCCCACCGCCGACCCTGGGCTCGTCGTCGTGTTCGGCGCCGGGGCGGTCGCGATCTGCGGGATGATCCTCCCCGGGGTGTCCGGCGCGTTCATCCTCCTGATGATGGGGATGTACGAGACGACCCTGTCCGCACTCGGCCACCTCGACCTGCGGTACGTCGGGGTCTTCGGGGGCGGCGCCGTCACCGGTCTCGCCCTCTTCGGCGCGGCCCTGAAGTGGCTCCTCGAGCGTCACCACGACACCGTGATGGCTCTCCTGATCGGCCTCATGGCCGGATCGTTGCGGGTGCTGTGGCCCTGGCCGGGAGAGGAGGTCGGCGATCCCCGGCTCGCGGCACCGGTCGTCGACGACCTCCCGGTCACCGTGGTCGGCGCGGTGCTCGCCGCCGTGGCCGTCTACGTCCTCGGCTCGCTGGGGCGCCCTCCGGATGCGCGGCGGGGCGCCGACGGCGACGCGCCGTCCGCACGGTCCGGTCCGCTCGCCCGTCTCCGGGGTCTCCGCGCCGGACCCGCCGAGACCGAGCGGGCAGCGGCGATCGCTCCGTTGGCGGTCGCCCTCGGGATCACCGTGCTCCTGGGGGTGCTGCGCGTCTGGGCCCCGTCGGTGTTGCGCGCCGCGTCCGTATCCCCCGGCGACGCGGTGGCGATCGCGGCGATCCCCCTCGTCGTCGCGTTCGCCGCGACGCCCGCCGCGGTCGCGCTGATCGGTCCGCGGACGGTCGGGCTCGTCTCCGCCGGGTTGCTGGTGGTGGGGCGGTTCGCGCTACCGGCGGCCGGCGGCGACACGCAGCTCGTGTTCGCGACCGTCGGGACGATCGGCGGCATCGCCTGGGTGGCCGCGGTCGCGGCCGGCGCGCTGCCCCGACGGGCCGCCGCGATCGGCCTGGT